>JAURXE010000575.1 GCA_030654635.1 Pseudomonas sp. | reverse complement strand
TGACCCGCTTCGACTGCATGATCGGCTCCAGCAGCTTGATGCGTCAGGCCCTGACCCAGGCCAGCCACCACTGCGCCCACCGGCAAGTGAGCGGGCGGCTGCTCAGCGAACAACCCTTGATGCAAAACGTGCTGGCCGATCTGGCCCTGGAAAGCGAAGCGGCGCTGGCCCTGACCATGCGTCTGGGCCGCGCCCTGGACCGCCCACAGGATGAGCAAGAACAAAAGTTCACCCGGCTGGTCACGGCGATTGGCAAGTATTGGATCTGCAAGCGGGCACCGGCGATGATCAACGAGGCGGCCGAATGCATGGGCGGTGCCGGCTATGTAGAAGAGACCATATTGCCGCGGCTGTACCGCGAAGCGCCAGTCAACTCCACCTGGGAAGGCTCGGGCAACGTGCAATGCCTGGACGTGTTGCGCGCCCTGTCCAAAGAGCCCGGTGTGCTTGAGGTGTTGTTCAATGAACTGGGCGACGGTCACGGCGATGCGCGCCTGCAAGCGCAGATCGGCAAACTGAAAAATGCCTTTGCCGACCAGGACGACATCCAGTACCGCGCCCGCCAACTGACCGAGGACGTGGCCATCGCTCTGCAGGCCAAACTGTTGCTGGAAGCCGGTAATAGCACGGTCAGCGACGGCTTTATCGCCAGCCGTTTAGGTCAGGGCGGGCGGGTCTATGGCACCTTGCCGCGCGGCGTGGATGCCGTGGCCTTGCTGGCGCGCAGTACACCGCAGCTGGGCTAATTATTGCCTCGGCGGCGGCGAGGCAGGCCACAGTCGCGGTGAACTGCCGGGGCTGATTCTGGGCGAGGATGAAAAAACTAAGCCAAAGCCCTCAGCGTCATGCGCTGGGGGCTTTTTTATTTAAGCTGATCCGGCTATTGAGTTACTCAGCTTGACCTTTGATATTGCTGCGCCGGCCTGCGGCTTTGGCGTTGTGGCCGGTAGGCGATTGGGTTGGTGTGCCGTGACAGCGCTATCGCTGTCACACTCAGAAAGGCAAGATAAGTCATCTGCTCGCCGGAATTAGCCCTATGTCTGCTCTCGATTCTGCTTTTGTTCAAGTTCACAGCCCCAGTGAGGCGGTGGACCGTTTGGCCGCACTCCACACTCAGGCCTGCACGGCGCTGAGTCAGGCACTCAAGCACTATTTGAAAACCCGCGAGCAGCCCAGTGCTGAGCAGTACCGCGAGTTTCGCTACCCGCTGCTGCGGCTGATTTACCAGTGCGTGGGCGAGGTGCCGAGTACCACCCGCGCCTATGCCAAGGTGCAGAATCCCGGCACTTACAGCGTGACCGTGACCTATCCTGAGGCGTTTCGCGGCTACTTGATGGATCAGCTCGGACCGCTGATGGCGGACTTTACCGTGACGGTCGAGGTGGGCTTAAGCGAGCAAAATATCCCCTATCCCTACGTGGTCGAACATGGTGATGAGCTGGCCGGCTCCGGGGTGACGGCGGCCGAGTTGGCGCGGGTGTTCCCCAGCACCGATCTGTCGGCAGCCACCGATGGCGTGGCCGACGGCTTGTACAACTGGCAGGACGCCGACCCGATGCCGCTGGCGCTGTTTGATGCGGCAAGGGTGGATTTCTCCCTCAAGCGTCTACAGCACTACAGCGGCAGCGACTGGCGGCATGTGCAGCCGTGGATTCTGCTGACTAACTATCATCGCTATGTTGATCAGTTCATTCTGCATGGCCTGCAACTGCTGCGTGACGACCCGCGCTATGTGCGCATGGTGTTGCCCGGCAATGTGCTGGTCGAGCGCGGCATGGCCGAAGGCGAGATGCAGGCGATCATCGGTGGGGTGGTCTGGCATCGCTACCAAATGCCGGCCTACCACCTGATTTCGGCCGACGGCCATGGTGTGACCCTGGTGAATATCGGTGTCGGCCCATCCAATGCGAAGAACATCACCGACCATCTGGCAGTGTTGCGCCCGCATTGCTGGTTGATGATTGGTCACTGCGGCGGCCTGCGCCAATCGCAGACCATCGGTGACTATGTGCTGGCCCACGCCTATATGCGCCGCGACGGTATTCTTGACCGGGTGCTGCCGACCAATATCCCGATTCCGGCCTTGGCCGAGATCCAGCAGGCGTTGCAGGAGGCGGCGGCAACGGTGACCGGCGAACGCGGCGAGGCGCTGAAAAAACGCCTGCGTACCGGCACCGTGCTGACCTACGACGACCGTAACTGGGAACTGCGCTGGGCCCAGGAACGGCCGCTGATCAACCTGGCCCGGGCGGTGGCGGTGGACATGGAAAGCGGCACAGTTGCCGCCCAAGGCTATCGCCTGCGGGTGCCCTATGGCACGTTGCTGTGCGTATCGGACAAACCGCTGCACAGCGAAATTAAACTGCCCGGCGCGGCCGGCGCCTTCTACGAGCGTGCGGTCAGCCAGCATCTGCAGATCGGTTTGGTTGCGCTGGATCTACTGCGCAGCCAACTCGACACCTTGCACTCGCGCAAGCTGCGCAGCTTTGATGAGCCGCCGTTTCGCTAAAGAATGCCGCGCGGTTTGGACAATGCAACGACCAACCATGACGCTAGTAAGGGAGAGTACCGACGCATGAAATATATCCTGAATACCTTGAGCCTCAGTGTGGCGATCATCACCCTGGCCGGCTGCGCTTCGACCGCACAGCCGGGTAGGAGCACAACGCTGGGCGAGAACCTGAACGGCTCCGGTTTTTTGGCCGAGATCTACCCGCAAATGGTCGCGGGCAATGATGGTGAGGCGTTGCGCTTGTACCGCAATCCCAAGTTCGCCTCAGCTGCGCATTTTAGCCAGTACAGCAAGGTCTTCCTGGAGCCGGTCAAGCTGTATGCCGGTCCCGAGTCGAAGTTGCAGACTGTCCCGCAGCAGGAGAGTGCGGCTATCGCCCAGGGCTTTTACCGGCAGTTGTATGAGCAGCTAGGCAAGGACTACCAGATGGTTGACCAGGCCGGGCCGAATACCCTGCAAGTGTCGGTGGCGATTATCGATGCCGAAGCCGCCGATGCCTCACTCAAGGCGGCCTCCTATATCCCGATTCCCCTCGGCCTGCCAGGCGCCAAGGCAGCGGCGATGCAGGGCGTGATCCGCACTGCCGGCAAGCCACCGTTTGCCGGTCAGGTGACCATCGAGGGCAAGATGGCCGATGCGCAGACGGGTGAGGTCATCGCCGCCGAGATCGATCGCCGGGTGGGTGCGCGCCATCCAATCATTGGTCTGTTCGAAAGCGATACCTATGACTCATGGAGCGATGTGGCTGAAGCCGACCGCTACTGGGCCGAACTGCTGCGCTATCGCCTGTGCATGCGCCGCGCCGCGAGCAATTGCGTCAAGGCCAGCGAGTAAGCGCGCGAGCTTGCTTGGGCGCAGAGCCGTGCAGGTGTTTGGACAGCGTGGAGTTCCTTAAATATCGACAGCCAAACCTGCGTGCAGGTCTTGCGCGGGCTTGGCTGTCCAATACTTCTCTTTTTTGCACGGTTAGGGCTCGCCGGTGACTTGGTTGCGCCGAGCCGTGCTAGCGCCAAGGCACCTAGGATAGGTTGGGCGCAATCCTACTCATGCTGCAAACGCGCAGCTTGTCTGGCCGCTTAATAAGGAGGGTAGGTCCGCAGCGCGTCCTGGATGGTTTTGCGCAGCAGCTTGTTGCGCTCGGCCTGGTCGTCGACGCTGATATTTTCGGCGCTGTTGCGCCAGATGCTGTGGCCGCTGGCGGCCTCGATCAGCTGCACATCAACGATCAGTACGTTTTGCTCATAGGTGCGGCGCAGGGGCACGCTGCCGCCCATGCCGTAAGTGTTGCCGTAGGGGCTGTTGCCATAGTAGGCGCCACCACGGTCGTAGTCTTGCACCTGACGGCGCTCCATGCGTACCTGGCTGCTTACCAACAGGTCGGGTTTGGCGCCTTGTTGCGCGGGGCGCAGGCCTTGCTGGTCGAGGCTGTCGGTGAGCATCTCGGCGATCTGCGCAGAATCTGCCCAGCCGGCACCGCTGGGTAATTGCCCGGCCTGCCAGGCCCACGTGCGGTAAAGGCCATAATCACGGGCAGGGGCTGGGTAGCTGCTGAGTACCTGTTGAATGGTTTTGCGCAGCAGCTTGCTGCGTTCCGCCTGGTCATCACTGCTGAGGTTCTCGGCGCTGTCGCTCCAGATGCGTTGGCCGCTGGCGGCTTCGCTCAGCTGCACATCCACGATTAACACGTTTTGGCTGTAGGTGCGCCGCAGGGGCACGCTGGCGC
>JAURXE010000555.1 GCA_030654635.1 Pseudomonas sp. | reverse complement strand
TGCTGCTGGATACCGTCCAGCCAGTAAAGGAGAGGGCCACAGCATGAGTGACATTATCCGCCGCGACCCGCGCGCCGAATGGATAGCCCGCAACCGCCTGCATCCACTGCACGCCAGCCTGCAACCGGTACTGAACAGCTGGCTGGGCCCCAACGGCCTGCTGCGCAAGAATCCCCATGCCGTCGGCTTTATTGGTCCCAACGGCATCAAACGTATCGATCGCAGCGGCGCCCAACAACTCGGCGCCGGCAAGCGGGCTAGCCAGGCGATTGTCGAGCAGCTGCCGTTGCATGTGGTTACTGAGCCGGCGTTTTATATCTGCGTGGTGCCAGACCTGCCCGGCGGCCGCCTGAGCAGTCACGACCGCGATCTGTTCGGCCTGGCCCGGCAGTTGGCCGGCAGCAGCGGTGCGGTGCTGGCGGTGGTGTTTGGTGAACACAAAGAAACCAGTTTCGAGCTGGCGGGCGTCGATCGCTTGCTGCAGCTGACTGACGTGCAGTACCAGGGCTACGCCCCGCAGCAACAAGTCGCCGCTTTGGCGGCGCTGGAGCAACAAGTGCAGCCGCGTCACTGGTTGCTGCCGGACAGCCGCAGTGGTGGTGGCGAGCTGGGCCGGCGCCTGGCCGCCAAGCTGGGCGAACGGCCGGCGACACGGGTTTGGCAGGTAGCGGACAACCAATGCATCGGCCGCGCCGGTGCCGGCCGCGAAGATTTGCTGCGGCCGTTGGCGCGGGTGATTCTGGCCGCCGTCGAGTGCGCCGAACCGGTCAGCGACACGCGCCATGAAGTGCTGCCGTTGCAGCTGGCGGTCAGCTTGTTGAGCGCCCCGGCGCGGATTCAAGACCTCGGCGCGGTGGCGGTCGATCCGGCCGCGATTGCCATGGCTGAGGCCGAATTTATTCTGTCCGGCGGCAACGGCGTGCAGGACTGGGACTTGTTCCACCGCGCCGCCGTGGCCCTTGGTGCCACCGAAGGCGCCTCGCGGGTGGCGGTGGACGACGGCTTTATGCCCCGTGATCGGCAAGTCGGTGCCAGCGGCATCTGGGTCACGGCGCGGGTCTATCTGGCGGTCGGCATCTCCGGGGCTATCCAGCACCTGCAAGGCATAGGTGCCTGCGACAAGGTGCTGGCGATCAACCTCGACCCGAGCTGCGACATGGTCAAGCGCGCCGACCTGGCGGTGATCGGTGACGGCGCGGCGATTTTGCAGGCGCTGATCGAGCGGATCGCCGCCCACCGCGAGGGAGCAGTCCGCGATGCGGCATAGATACGTAGGGTGGATCACGCTTCATCGATCCACCGGGAAAGATCGCGCATTGATGGTGGAAGAAAGAAGCGTCTTCCACCCTACGGAGCTGCCCCATGACTGATCTGAACATCATCACCCTGGTCTCCGTGGGCGCCCATCCCACCTCCGGCCGTCCCCGGCGCGCCGAACAGGACGCCCGCGCGGTGGAGCTGGGCCTACAACTGGCCGGCGAGCGCTTGCAACTGCTGCATGCCGGCGATGCCCGGGCTGAGGCCTTGCGTGCTTACTTAGGCATGGGTCTGAGTGAGTTAAAGGTGCTGCAGCAAGCACCTGGCGCCGATGCCTTGCCGGCGCTGCTCGACTACCTGCGTGACAGTGACGCCCAGCTGGTGCTGACCGGCAGTCAGGCGGAAACCGGCGAAGGTTCCGGCATGCTGCCGTTCTTGTTGGCGGAGCAATTGGGCTGGCCTTTGGTGGTCGGCCTGGCCGCGGTGGAAAGCGTCGAGGGCGGTTATGCCCAGGTGCTGCAAGCCTTGCCGCGCGGCCAGCGGCGCCGTTTGAAAGTGCCGCTGCCGTTTCTCGCCTGCGTCGACAACGCCGCGCCAGCCGCACGACAAAGTGCCTTCGGCCCGGCCCGGCGTGGCCTGTTGAACGTTACCGAGGTCGCGCCGCTAGATGATCAACTGTTGGCTGTCAGCCAGCTGCAACCGGCCAAATCGCGGCCCAAGCGGCTGAAGATCATCAAGGCCAAAACCGGCGCCGAACGGATGAAGGCTGCCACGGCAAAAGCCGCCGGTGGCGCTGGTCAGGTGCTCAAGGATGTCAGTGCACAGGAAGGCGCCGAAGCAATCTTCAAGCTGTGGTTGGAAGAAGGCGTGGTGCGCTGATACCTCGTAGGGCGAATAACTACGCAGCGGTTTTTCGCCTTGGTCAAACGCATATGTTGCTGGGATTATTCGTCCTGCCGGGGCGTGCAGGCGCTGGCAAACATCCCGTAACGTTTTTACGTAAGCATAAAGTCCTACTAATTCAGTCTGTTGGGCTTTGTATTGGATTGGGTATCTAACTGT
>JAURXE010000544.1 GCA_030654635.1 Pseudomonas sp. | reverse complement strand
ATGCCCAGCAATTGCTCACCGGCCGTCTGCTGCACCAGCGCCAGCAATTGTGCCAATGCTGCGCGGTGATCGGCGGCGGCAATGGCCGTAGTGTGTTTTTGCCCGGCCGCTTGCCAGTGCAATACCGCGTCCGGAGAGCCGAGGCGTTCAGCCAGCCCGCTCAAGGCAAACGCCTGAGCATCCGGGTGAACCAAGGCGAACTTGATCGATGAGCTGCCGCAGTTGATTACTAAAATAGTGCCTGGGGGCATCAGTCATTCTCGTCTTGATTGATTGAATCAGCTGCCTGCTGAGCACACCAGCCGCACGGAAAAGGTTCTCCCAGCCTAGCTTGGCGTTGCGCGGCCGCCATTACCCAGGCCCGGTTTTGCCATGGCGGTTGGTGGCGCAAATGCTGGGTATGACCGCACGACAAGCTTGCCACCCAGTGGCCGTGAGCGTCCTGATGGAAGTCAAGCAGGCGTGGTGAATGCGTCGTAGTTGAGGTGCTAGCAGGGTTTTTTACGTCATTCATCAACAGTTGATCGTGGTGTAAAAGCTGTTCATCTCGGCAGATTTGCATCCGTTGGTCAGCGCTTGGTTCGCTTTCAGTCGGGGCCTTGGTTAAACTTGTCCGTTCTTTATTCTTTCGCAAAAGGTTAAGCCCCATGCTGATCGCTGCCAATAAGGCTGTCTCTATCGACTATACCCTGACCAACGATGCCGGTGAGGTGATCGATAGCTCTGCTGGCGGCGCACCGCTGGCCTATCTGCAAGGCGCAGGTAACATCATCGTTGGCCTGGAAAAAGCCCTTGAAGGCAAGCAAGCCGGCGACGAGCTGACTGTTTCGGTTGAGCCGCAAGATGCCTACGGCGAGTACAGCGCTGAGCTGGTTGCGACCCTGGGTCGCGACATGTTCGAAGGCGTCGAAGAGATGGAAGTGGGCATGCAGTTTCATGCATCCGGCCCCGATGGTGGCATGCAAATCGTTACCGTTCGTGAGTTGGATGGCGACGACGTGATTGTCGACGGCAACCACCCATTGGCCGGTCAGCGTCTGACCTTTGCAGTAAAAATCGTCAGCGTCCGTGATGCCAGCGCCGAAGAACTGGCCCACGGTCACATCCATGGCGAGGGTGGTCACCACCACTGATTGATCAGCTGCTAAGCTGAGACAAGGCGATAACAAGCTGCAAAAAAGCGCCTGAGGGCGCTTTTTTTGTCCGCAAGGATTTACAGGGAGATCTACATGAGTGCCTTTCACGACCTAAATCTGCGTGCGCTAGACGGCCAGGATCTGCCGCTTTCGACATTCAAGGGTCAAGTTTTACTGGTGGTGAACGTTGCCTCCAAGTGTGGCCTGACGCCGCAATATGCCGGGCTGCAAGCCTTGTATCAGCAGTATCACGCCCAGGGCTTTCATGTGCTGGGGTTGCCGTGCAACCAGTTTGCCGAGCAGGAACCGGACAGCGAAGCAGACATCGGCAAGTTTTGCAGCCTCAATTACGGGGTCACTTTCCCGCTCAGCAGCAAGCTCGAAGTCAACGGCTCAGGGCGCCATCCGTTGTACCGTTTATTGGCGGGCGAGGGCGCCGAGTTTCCCGGTGACATCAGCTGGAATTTCGAGAAATTTCTGCTCGGCCCGGATGGTCGCGTGCTTGCTCGCTTCTCCCCGCGCACCACTACCGACGATCCGGGCTTGATCGACGCGGTGGAAAAAGCCTTGGCGGCGCTGACTGCCGAGTAACTAGCGACTCTTAACCCGGAGGCGCGCAATCTGGCGCAGTCGTGTTCAGGCAGTCTGTAGTGCTCGGCCAGTGAGCAGCATCGCTTAGTTGTAGCGCCTCAAACTGA
>JAURXE010000532.1 GCA_030654635.1 Pseudomonas sp. | reverse complement strand
GGGAAAACACCATCACCATGCTGCGCAGTTGGGTGTAGGTGCCATGGAGGATATGCAGGATATATTTGAGCATGTTCATGGTCCTCACTGCAGCGCGCTGGGCGTGGCATTCAGCAGCACCAGGGCTGCAGTTACCAACAGATTGAGCAGGGTCAGCGGCAGGCAGAACGTCCAGCTAAAGGTCATCACTTGGTCATAACGTGGGCGCGGAATGGAGGCGCGCAGCAGGATAAAGATCATGATGAAAAAAGCGGTTTTCAGGGCGAACCAAACAAAAGGAATCGACGGCAGTAACCCGAAAGGTCCATGCCAGCCGCCGAAGAATAGCGTCACCAGTAGCGCGGAAATCAGCACAATACCGACGTATTCGCCGACGAAGAACATGCCCCATTTCATCCCGGCATATTCGATGTGATAACCGTCGGCCAGCTCTTGCTCAGCTTCCGGTTGGTCGAATGGATGACGGTGGGTCACGGCTACACCGGCGATAAAGAAGGTACAAAAGCCAATAAACTGCGGAATGATGAACCACAGGTTTTGTGCCTGGTATTCGACGATCTCGCGCAGGTTGAACGAGCCGGCTTGCGCCACCACCCCCATCAAGGACAGGCCCATAAACACTTCATAGGAAATGGTCTGGCCGGAGGCACGTAAACTGCCGAGTAGGGCGAACTTGTTGTTACTGGCCCAGCCGGCGAACAGCACCGCGTACACGGTCAAGCCGGCCATAGCGAAGAAGAACAGCAAACCGATGTTCAGATCCGCCACGCCCCAGGTTGGGGTAATCGGCACCACGGCAAAAGCGATCAGCAAGGTGCTGAAGGCTACGATCGGTGCGATGGTGAAGATCATCTTGTCGGCGAAGGGCGGCGTCCAGTCTTCCTTGAAGAACATCTTGATCATGTCCGCGGCGATTTGAAATGCGCCAAACGGACCGACCCGGTTCGGGCCGTAACGGTCTTGCCAGAGCGCCAGCAAACGCCGCTCAACCCAGCTCAGGAGTGCGCCGCAGATCACCACCGAGAGCAAAATGATCACGGCTTTGACCATCGCCCAGAGGATATCCAGCAAGTCGGGAGTCAGCCAACTCATAGCGCGGCCTCCTGCAGGGTGTGGGCGAACTTACCAAACAGCACGGACGGAATGCCGTTCAAACCGACCGGCAAACCAATCACGCCGAGGCTTAGGTTGTCGTCGATCACTAGCGGCAGGCGCAGGCTGGCTTCGCCGATTTTCAGGCTGAGCATGGCGCCATCGTTAACTCCGAGTTTGTCCGCTTCAGCTTTCGCCAAGGCGACATAGGCCTGGGGTGTCCGCGTTTGCAAGGGTTCGGCGCGGGCCGAGGTTTCTTCACTGCCAAACAGGTGGTACAGCGGCACCACTTGCCAGCTTCCGGCTGCCGGGGCAAATGGGCCGGGTACGCTGGTGAACCAGTTCAGGCCATCACCTTTAGGTTCTATCAAGCGGGTGCCAGGGTCGCCGGCACGCAGATGACCGCCGACTTCGTCCTGGAACTTGTTCCAGGCTTGTGGCGAGTTCCAGCCCGGCGCCCAGGCAAATGGCACTTGCTGACGGGGTTCGGCGGCGCCCGAGTAGCCTTCCATTGAGTAGGCAAAGGCGCTGTCCTGATCCTGCGGGGTGCGCGGTTCATGCACGCTGATATCGGCGCGCATCGAGGTCCGGCCGCTGTAGCGCAAGGGTGCCCGGGCCAGCTTGAGCCCCTTGATGCGGAACGCCGCACTTGGCGCTGCGTCAAGGATGCCGGCCAGTTCTGTTTGCGCGGCGGCGCAGGCTTCGGTGACCTGATCAAGCTGGGTCCAGTCCACCGGCTTGTGCCGCAGTGTGCTGTGCAGGGCGTGCAGCCAACGCCAGCCTTCACGAATCAATATCTTGTCGTCGTAATACGCCGGCTCGAAGACCTGGAAGAAGCGCTGCGCGCGACCTTCCTGGCTGACCAGAGTACCGTCGCCTTCGGCAAAGCTGGCGGCTGGCAGCAACAAGTCGGCGCGTGCCGCGGTTGCTGTTTGATGGTGATCGAGCACAATCAGCACCTTGGATGCTTGCTAGGCTGCAT
>JAURXE010000520.1 GCA_030654635.1 Pseudomonas sp. | reverse complement strand
GAGGGCGAGATCTGCATCACCCACTGCAACCAGGTCGGCATGCTGTCCAGCGGCGTGGTGCCGCCCGACAGCAGCAGCATCGGGATGATCACTGGAATGCTCAGCAGGCCGAACTGCGGGATTGAGCGCGCCAAGGTGGCGAGGAAAATCCCCAGCGCCGTGCTGGCGAACAGGTACAGCGCGGTCACCGCCAGAAACATCGGCTGCGGGCCGGACAGCGGCACACCGATTAGCCATTTCACCACCAGCTCCAGCGACACCCAGGTGCACACCACCACCACCAGCGCGTTGCTCCAGATCTTGGCCAACATGATCTCCAGCGCCGTCAGTGGCAGCACCAGCAGGTGATCGAGGGTGCCGTGCTCGCGTTCGCGCAGCAAGGCGGTGCCGGTTAGGATGATCGCCAGGATGGTGATGTTGTTGACGATCTGGATCACCGCCAGGAACCAGCCGCCTTCCAGATTGGGGTTGAACAGCGCGCGGGTGGTCATGCCGATTGGGCTTTGCGGCGTTTGCCCGCTGTAGTCGCTGAGTTCGCGCTGGAAGATCCGCGCCAGGTAGCCGGCGCCCATAAAGGCCTGACTCATGGCGGTGGCGTCGACGTTCAACTGCACCTGGGGCTGGCGCCCGGCCAGCAGGTCGCTCTGAAAATTCGGCGGCACGTTGAGTACGAAGGTGTACTGGGCGCTGTCCAGAGCGTTGTCCATTTGCGCGTAGCTGAGCGGCCCAGGCGCCTGGAACTCCGGCGGCAGCAGGGCGTCGGCCAGTTTGCGCGACAGGGCGCTGCGGTCTTCATCGACGATCGCCACGCTGGCGTTGTGCACGCCCATGATCGAGCCCTTGGCCGGCATGTAGATGGCGACGCTGAAGGCGTACAGCAAGAAAACCAGCAGCACGCTGTCGTGGCGCAGGCTGGTCAGCTCTTTCAGACCGAGGCGGAAAATATGCGCCAGACGCTGCATCTCAGACCTCCTGCTTTTTCAGTCGCGCCACGCTCAGCGCGGTAAACACCGCGAAGAAACCGAACAAGGCCAGGCACTGCGGCCAGAGTTGGCGAAAATCCAGGGCCTTGGTGAAGGTGCCGACAGCGATGTCGAGAAAGTAGCCGGCCGGGAATAGATTGCCCATCAGTGCGGCGCCACCGGCCAGGGACGAGCGCGGCACGATCAGCCCGGAGAACTGAATGGTCGGCAAGCTGGTGAGAATCATGGTGCCGAGAATTGCCGCGATTTGGGTTTTGGTGAAGGCCGAAATCAGCAAGCCAAGGCTGGTGGTGGCCAGCACATAAAGCAGGCCACCGAAGGCCAGGGTGAGCACGCTGCCTTTCAGCGGCACGCCAAACAGCCAGCGGTTGACCGCCACCAGCAACGCCAAGTTGAGCAGGCTGACGGCGATATAGGGCAGCTGCTTACCGAACAAAAACTCCAGGCGACTGAGTGGGGTGGCGTAAAAGTTACTGATTGAGCCCAGTTCTTTTTCACGTACCACGCCCAAGGCGGTGAGCATGGCCGGGATAAACACCAGAATCAGCGCCATCACGCCGGGGCCGATGGCATTCACGCTGATCACGTCCTGGTTGTAGCGAAAACGGGTGGCCAGGCTGGCGCCGGCCGGTGGTTGGCTGGTCTGGCTGCTGTTGCTGGCGAATTCCTGCAGATTGGCCAGGTGCACCGCCTCGATATAGTTGCGGCTGGTCTCGGCGCGAAACGGCATGCTGCCGTCCAGCCATACGGCCACCTGTGGCTGGCGGCCGGCATACAGGTCGCGGCCAAAGCCAGGCGGCACTTCCAGGACTATTTTGACTTCCGAGCGTTGCAGGCGCTGATGCAGCTCTTGTGGCGAGCTGACCGGCGGGTGTTCCTCGAAGTAGCGCGAGCCGCGAAAAGCTTCCAGATAGCTGCGGCTCTGTGGCGAGTTGTCCTGGTCGAAGGCGGCGAAGCGCAGGTTCTCCACGTCCAGGGAGATGCCGTAGCCGAAGATCACCATCATAAACACCGAGCCGAGCAGGGCGAACGCCAGGCGCACCGGGTCGCGGCGCAACTCCTTGCCCTCGCGCACGGCCACCGCTTGCAGGCGGCGCAGGCTGAAGCCCTGGCGGGATTGAATCGGAGTGGTGGCAGCGGGGGCAGGGTTATCGATTGGGCTGGTTGGGGCGTCAGTGGCGGGTTCGCCCTGGGCTTGCTGCAGGCAGCTGACGACAGCCGCCTCCAGATTTTCGCCGGCATACTGCTGTTGCAGCGCGGCTGGAGTGTCGCAGGCCAGCACCTTGCCGGCATGCATCAGCGAGATGCGG
>JAURXE010000516.1 GCA_030654635.1 Pseudomonas sp. | reverse complement strand
CCGATGACGTGCGCAACCTGCTACTGAGCCCCGCCGCCGGCCTCGACCCCGCCGCCCTGCTCGACACTCGCCCGCTGGCCACGCAGTTGTTAGCCCTGCTGGAAGACAGCGCAGAATTTCACCGGCTGTCGGCCAAATTCGCCCTGCAACTGGATGGCGGCGAGGCGTTGGCCATGCTGCAACACCCCCACGACCTGTGGCTCAGCGCCCTGCCCGGCGAGCCGCAATTGCTGGCGTTTGGCTTGGCCGGTTGCCCGCGCGAGGCACCACTGGCGGCAGTGCCGATTGAGCACGCGGTGGCGCTGGTGCAGGGCGTGCTGAGCTTGTTTTTGCAGCTAGCCGGCGCCACGCACAGCCGCATGCGTCAGTTGCTGAGCGAACTGCCGGCGGCGGATTTTATCGACCAACTGCAAACGCGCCTGCCTTTCCCATTGCTGCGCGACTCGTCCATCACTGATTGGCGACGCAGCAAGGTAGCCTGCAGCGCGCCCATTGGCATTATCGCCCAGCAGCAAGCGGGCCTGCGGATGATTGCCGCAGGCGGCCGCCTCGGACGGATCGGCGCCAACCAACTGGTCACGCTGGCCGACTTGGCCGAGCAATACGGCGATGCCACAGTGCGCCTGACGCCTTGGCAAGGTCTGCTGCTGCCGAATGTCCCAGCCGCGCAGAGTGCGCCGCTATTGGCCGCATTAACCGCCCTTGATTTACTCACCGACAACGCCGAGCCGCTGACCCGCCTCATCGCCTGCACCGGCTCGGCCGCCTGCGTTAAAGGTCTTGCCGACTGCAAAGCCGATGCGCTGCTATTGGCTGCCCGTTTGCGCCACAGCGATGCCCGGCCACAGATCCATCTGACTGGCTGCTCGCGCTCCTGCGCCGCGGCCCACGTATTGCCGTACACATTACTGGCGCTAAGTGCCGGCACTTATTCGCTCTATCAACGGCTGCCCGGCACAGCTGGCTTTGGCCAGTTGCTGGCGCCTGCCATCAGTATTGAACAGGTCGGTGACTGGTTCGCCGCCGCCTCCCCAGCAGGAAATTCGCATGCTTGAGTACATCCGCGACGGTCAGGAAATCTACCGCCGATCCTTCGCCACCATCCGTGCCGAAGCCGACCTCAGCGCCATCCCGGCCGACTTGGAAAAACTCGCGGTGCGGGTGATTCACGCCTGCGGCATGGTCGATATTGTCCAAGAGCTGCGCTTCTCCCCTGGGGCCGGTGCCGCCGGGCGCGCCGCCCTGGCCGCCGGCGCGCCGATTCTCTGCGATGCGCGAATGGTCGCTGAGGGCATCACCCGGCCACGCCTGGCCGCGAACAACGAGGTGATCTGCACTCTGCACGACACAGGCACTCCTGAGCTGGCGCGCCAGTTGGGCAACACCCGCTCCGCCGCAGCCCTGGAAAGTTGGCGCCCGCATTTGGCCAGCAGCGTAGTGGTGATCGGCAACGCCCCCACAGCGCTGTTTTACCTGTTGGAGATGCTCGACGCCGGCGCGCCAAAACCGGCGTTGATCATCGGCATGCCAGTGGGTTTTATTGGCGCTGCCGAATCCAAGGACGCTCTGGCCGCCGATAGTCGTGGCGTACCCTACGTGATAGTCCGCGGTCGGCGCGGCGGCAGCGCCATGGCGGTGGCGGCGGTCAACGCCCTGGCCACGGAGGTCGAATAATGACGGTTAAAGGCCGGCTGCTAGGTCTGGGCGTCGGCCCCGGCGACCCGGAACTGATCACCTTAAAATCCCTGCGTTTGCTGCAAGCAGCGCCCGTGGTCGGTTACTTCGTGGCCAAGGCCAAAGCCAACAAAGGCCAGGGCGGCAACGCCTTTGGCATCATTGAAGCGCACCTCGATGACAGCCAATTGCGCATGCCGTTGGTGTATCCAGTCACCACCGAAAAGCTCGAACCGCCGCTGACCTATGAAGGGGTGATCAGCGACTTCTACGACACCTGCGCGGTGCTGATCGCCGAACACTTGGATGCCGGCCGCGACGTGGCGGTGATCTGCGAAGGCGACCCGTTCTTCTACGGCTCCTATATGTACCTGCACGACCGCTTGGCCGACCGTTATCAGGCCGAAGTGGTGCCGGGCGTCTGCTCGATGCTCGGCGGCGTGGCGGTGCTCGGCGTGCCGCTGGTATACCGCAACCAGAGCTTAAGCGTGCTTTCCGGGGTACTGCCGGAAGACGAGCTAAAACGCCGCCTGGCCGATGCCGAGGCCGCCGTGGTGATGAAGCTGGGCCGCAACTTCGACAAGGTCCGCCGGGTGCTCGACGACCTGGGCCTGAGTGAACGCGCGCTGTATGTGGAGCGGGCAACCATGGACAACCAACGCATAGTGCCGCTGGATGAAGTGGAGCCGATGGCTTCGCCGTACTTTTCGCTAATTATTATTCCAGGGGAAAAGTGGAGCGGTTAAGCGACCGCTTTGGACTTCGTAGGGTGGATGACGCCTCACCCATCCACCAACCATGCGATGGTGGATGAAAAAAGCGTCATCCACCCTACGCCCTAATCCAACCCTGCATATTTGCCCCACGCTCACCCGGACCCGCTCATGCCTAACGCAACCGTCTCCCCCGCCATTGTCCTGCTCGGCGCCGCCAGCCTGAGCACCGCCAAACGCCTGCAAACCCAGTATCCGCAGGCGGTTATTTATGGCCTGCGCGGCCGGGTCGAGGGCGCCGATACGCTGTATGACGACTTTGGCGCCACGCTGCGCGAGCTGTATCAAAGCAACAGGCCGATCATTGCCCTGTGCGCCGCTGGCATTATCATTCGCAGCCTGGCGCCGGCGCTTGGCGCCAAGGACGCCGAGCCGCCGGTGCTGGCCGTAGCCGAAGACGGCAGCGCCGTGGTGCCGCTGCTCGGCGGGCTGGCCGGGGTGAATAACCTGGCTCGCGAGATCGCCGCGCTGCTTGCGGTGGTGCCGGCGATTACCACCAGCGGCGA
>JAURXE010000510.1 GCA_030654635.1 Pseudomonas sp. | reverse complement strand
GAAACCTTCGGCCCCTCCAGTCTGCGCCGCCAGGCCGATCAGGGCAGCGCGCAACCGGTCTTGCCGGCCGCCGCCAGTGGCCCGGTGCCGGTGTTATTCGAACAGTCGGCCAAGGAAGCGCGCTGGACGCCAGACAGCGGCAGCTTGCTGGAACTGGCCGAAAGCCGTGGCCTGACACCCGATTTCAGCTGCCGCGGCGGCTCCTGCGGCACCTGCAAGACGCGCATTGTCAGTGGCGCAGTGACCTACCCGCAGCCACCGGCCGAAATGCCGGAAGCCGGCCAGGCGCTGATCTGCTGCGCCGTACCCGCAGCCACTGCCACTGGTAATCCGCCACTGATCCTCGACCTTTAAGCCCACCGCACCGCCCAATCAGGACACTGACCATGAACAACCCCGAAACCCGCCCGCCTCTGCCGCCCTTTACCCGAGAAACCGCCATGCAGAAAGTGCGCATGGCAGAAGATGGCTGGAACAGCCGCGACCCCGAGCGCGTGGCGCTGGCGTATACACCGGACAGTCGCTGGCGCAATCGCCATGAGTTCCCGCTGGGCCGCGAACAGATCCGCGCCTTCCTCGCCAGCAAATGGCAGCGCGAGCACGAGTACCGCTTGATCAAGGAGCTCTGGGCCCACACTGACAACCGCATCGCCGTGCGCTTCGCCTATGAGTGGCACGACGCCAATGGCCAATGGTTTCGCTCCTACGGCAACGAGAACTGGGAGTTCGATGACCAGGGGCTGATGCAGGCACGTTACGCCAGCATCAACGACCTGCCGATTAGCCACGCTGAGCGACTGTTCCACTGGCCACAAGGCCGTCGTCCCGACGACCATCCGAGTCTCAGTGAACTGGGCCTTTGATCACCCCATGCTGAAAACCTGACCACGTATAAACGCAGGGCCAATGGCGAGACGCCCTGCTCAGGCTAAAAGCCCAGCGCAAGCACTTTCCCCCCTCTTGAATCATCCCAGTTATCCCCCAGCCAACGGGGGCGACTGGATGATTTGCCACGCCCTCACCAACAATTCCAAATCCTGAAACAGTCTATTAGAAAAGCTGGTCATTCTTTGAGCCAGAAGATATTGCGACACTTTCTCCGTCGGCTTCAAGCCACCTTAAATCAAGTTCGGAGACAGGCAAATGAACAAACTTTTACTCACCTTGGTACTGCTCGCGCCCCTAGCTAATGCTGCGGAAATTGTCGGTAGCACCGAAGAAAATCGCGCCGGACAAACCTTCGGCAGTGGCACCGGCGTATTACTCGGCGGCGCAGCCGGCGGCCCAATCGGCGCTTTGGTTGGCGCGGCCATTGGTTACTTCAGTGGCGAGCAGATTCAGCATGGCAGTGGCCAGAGTGGGCGGGCCTTTCTGGTCAGAAATGACGACGGCAGCCTTACCGAAGTACGCCCCAACCGCTTGCCACAGGAACTGCAGGACGATGCCGCACGACTCTCGGCGAGCAACTGAGACAACAGCAACCAGGAAATGAATTGTGTGTGCTCCACGTTTGCAGGTCGTGGCCCTAACCTTTGACCTGATGGCGCCCTAGTGGCGCCTTTTTTTGAATTTTCAGCCACTGAGTGATTCAGTGTGCACGTCTTCTGAGCCGCCAATAAGCATGCAACATGGCGTTATAGAACACATGCAGGACGCTTTTACCAATCATCCGAATTGCTGGCTAAGTAGAGTCGAGCCGATGCAGCGCAATGAAAACAGACAGCGTTGACTTTGCGTAAGAAAAAGCAGAATCCCGCACGTTTACTTAATGATGGACGCACCACCAGATGCTTTTCCGCCCTAAGGACTTGCGCGTCGAGCACGCCATGTTTTTGTAGCTCACTCCCTGAGTGACTGCTGTCAATTCCAACCGTTACTACGGTGCTGACCATGCGTTTGAATGCTGCGATTGTAGTGTTGTTAACCAGCCTGGTAGCCGCGACTTATGGCTTCGGGATTTACCTGTTTGCCCAGCTCGTACCCGACATGCAGGCATCTCTGGGTTTCGATTTTTCCTACGTGGGCAGTATTACGGCCTCGGCGCAGCTGGGTTTTCTGCTCTGCGCACTGCTGGCCGTGTGGCTGACGCCCATAATTGGCGGTGGAAGGATGATCGTAGCCTCAGGGGCGGTATGTGCACTGGCTTTGCTGCTGATTCCGCTATCAAACAATATCCTTACCATCGGCGCGTTGCTGACCCTGCTGGCAGGCACGGCTGCAACGGTCTTTGTCCCTATGGTCGATGTCATTACCAGGGTCACGGCCTACCGCTACCGAGGTCTGGCCATGGGCCTGGTATCGAGTGGTACCAGTTATGGCGTTGCGATCAACAGCCTGCTGGTGCCCCTGTATGCTGCGCAAGGTGAGTGGCGCAGCGTCTGGTGGTGGGTGGGCCTACTCACGGTGGCCATGACTCTGCTGGTGCTGGTGGTGTTCAACAAAGGCGGTTTGCTCAGCCCAAAAGTCCCGCTGGCCGTAACACCCATGGCCGTCGAATTGGCGGTGCCACGCAGGCGCTCAGCGCTAATAAAGCCCTGGGTATTGCTGATCTGGTCGATGAATTTCTTGATCGGGTTTGCCACCTTTCCGTTCCAAACCTACCTCTCGTCCTATCTGCGCACAGAGCTGGGTTTTGACGTGCAATTCAGCGCTCAGGTCTGGGCCGTGATTGGCCTCGTGGGCATGTTTGCGGGTCTGGCAGTCGGTTGGATATCAGACCGCATCGGGTTACGAGCCGCCATGCTGCTGGTGTATGGCTGCGTGGTAGCGGCTTCACTTATATTTGCGACACACCCTTCAGGTCATTGGCCGTTAATCGCTGCGGGGCTGTTCTCTACAGCCTTTTACCCAATCTTCGGCCTTATCCCCGCTTACGTTTCCAAGCTGGCATCATCTGGCGCGATGGCCGTATCCATATTCGGTGTCGCCAACGTGATGCAAGGCTCTGGTGGCATGCTTGGCAACTACGGCGCAGGACTGTTGGCCAATCACAGCGGCAGCTTTGCTGGGGTATATGCCACCATTAGCGGCGTAGGTGTATTGCTCATCGTGTTGACCCTAAAGCTTCCCAAAGAAGTCCCAGCAGCCACATCAGCGGGTGCCGCCGTAAACTATCCAACGTGAGTTAGTAGCCGGCCAGTTATCGGAATCAGACCACGGTTTGACATTTTTGACCGGCCGCTTCTGGCCGACTTCTGCCAGTCGTCACCGGCAGTTATGGGTCGGTTGCAGTCCTTCAGTGCTTGGCTGACGCACTCCCCCCGAGTGGCGCCCGCTAAACAGTTGGTCAGCGCGAATGCAAACGACTGGTCAGTGGCGATGCAATTAGGTGGTCAAGTGAGAAGCAATTACGCAGCCAGAGTGATTCTGTGCGGGGCTTTTTATTCGAAACTGCACCCATAATGCACCCATGAACGCTTTTCGATCCTGGGAGTTTTAGGCTAAGCCATTGATTTATATGGTGTCCCAGAGTGGGGTCGAACCACCAACCTTCCCCTTAGGAGGGGGATGCTCTATCCAATTGAGCTACTGGGACATACGCGAATGCAGGGAGACTGCACGAGGTTGTAAGCGCGGGGCATGTTAACCAGCAACGGCGCTTTTGTCATGCCATGGCGTAGCGGGTTGACGAAAAACCAGCAGAACTCCTGCTCAGGTTTACCCGCGGCTTAAGCCGCGCCCACGGCCGGCTGCGCGACTCAAGCTCAAGTAGCGGCTTTTAATCGCACGCCCTGCCCTGGGGCTTTCGCGCCGATTAACGCAGGCGTTCGAGCAGTTGGTAGTACCACATGCCGACCGCCATCATCTGGTTGCCCAACCAGGCACCGACCGGCAGGCGGATATGGCTGACGCCGGCGAAGGTGTCGAATTTCTCCATCGAGCCGCTCACGGCATTGGCCATGATTTCACCGACTATATGGGTGGTGGCCACGCCATGGCCCGAGTAGCCCTGGGCGTACCAGACGTTCTTCGACAGCTTGCCCAACTGCGGAATACGGTTGATGACGATGCCCATCATGCCGCTCCACTGGAACTCGATCTCCACGCCTTTGAGTTGCGGGAAGGTGTGTTCAATGGCCGGGCGCAACTCGGCGGCGATGTCGCGCGAGTCGCGGCCCGAGTAGTTGGTGCCGCCGCCGAACAGCAGGCGTTTGTCGGCGGTCATGCGGTAGTAGTCGAGCACGAAGCGGCAGTCGTATACGGCCAAGTCATGGGGGTTAAGGCTGGCGGCCAGTTCGGCACCCAGCGGTTTGGTGGTGACGATGCCACCGGAGGCCGGGAAGATCATGCCGCCCAGCTTGCTCTTCTCCAGCTTGTGATAGGCGTTGCCAGCCAGAATCACCGAGTTGGCGGTGATCCTGCCGTGCTCGGTGACCACCACGGGGGTGTCGCTGTGAATGATTTCGACTACCGGCGAGTTTTCGAAAATCAGCGCACCAAGGCTGACTGCGGCCTTGGCCTCACCGATGCACAGGTTCAACGAGTGCAGGTGCATGTTGCGTGTGTTGTGCAGGGCGCCATGGTAGATGTCGGTGGCCAAGTACTTGGGCATGTCGGCGGCGCTGATCATCTGCACATCGTCGCCCATGCCGCGGCGCACGGCTTCGTCGTAGTCGGCCTGCAACTCGTCCATATGGCTGGGCTTGTAGGCCGCGTGCAGGTGACCGTGTTTAAGGTCGCACTGGATGCCGTACTTGGCCACCCGGTTCTTGATAATTTCGTGGCCGCGCCAGCGCAAGTGCCAGATGAAGTCATCGACCTTATCACCCAGCTTGCCGGCCATTTGCTTGCGCATATTGGCATCGCCGGACAGGCTGCCCGTCACCTGCCCGCCGTTACGGCCAGTGGCGCCCCAGCCAATTTTTTTGGCCTCGACGATGGCCACTTTAAAGCCGCGTTCGGCCAGTTCGACCGCTGTGGCAACGCCGGTAAAGCCGCCGCCGATGATAACCACATCGACCCGCTGCTCGCCTTCGAGGCGCGGGTAAGCGGTTTCTTCATTAAGGCTGGCGGTGTAGTACGAGTTACAGCGTTGGCTGCTCATGTCTTGAAATCCTGAGGGTGCACATAGCCGCTTGATCGGCGGCAAAGTTGCCTTGTTAGTCTTAGCTCACGGCTAATAGAGGATCTGCCTGAGTGGCAGCCCACCTGAGTGGTTTAAAGAATGCGGCCCGGATGCGCCAAACGCGGGCATCAGAGGGCAAAACGGCGCAG
>JAURXE010000503.1 GCA_030654635.1 Pseudomonas sp. | reverse complement strand
GGACGATGATCCGTCACGCTTTTATCGGCAATTAATCGAGGCATTAAGCAGCGCCCTGCCGGGTGTCGGTCAGGATGCGTTGGGTTATCTGCAAAACACCATGCGCGTGCCGGTTGCCGCGGTTATGGAAAGTCTCTTGGTGGACCTTGTGCAAGCCACTCAGCCGTTGCTGCTGGTGTTGGATGATTTGCATCTGCTGCGCGATCCGGAGTTGTACAGCGCCTTGAATCGCCTGGTACGTCTGGCCCCAAATGGCTTCACCTTGGCGCTTGGCAGCCGCTCGCAACCTCCCTTGAGCCTGGCCACCTGGCGCGCCAAAGGACTGTTGCTGGAAATCGGCCCGCAGGAGTTGCGCTTAAGCCTGGATCAGACCGGTGACTACCTGGGCCGCTTGGGCCTGCAGATTAATCAGCAGGCGTTAGTAGAATTGCATCGGCATACCGAAGGTTGGATGGTCGGCGTGCATCTGGCCAGCCTTTGGCTGCGTAACCAGCCGCCCGCGGGCGGGCAAATGCCAGACATTGGCGCGGACCAAGTGGCGGTGGGTGAGTATCTGCTCTGCTCGGTGTTTGAGCAGTTGCCGCCGGACTTGCAGGAGGCCTTGCTGGCGCTGAGTGTGGCCCGCCAAGTCAGTGGCGATTTGGCCAGCGCCCTGACCGGTCGCCAAGACGGTCAGCAATTGTTGGAAAGCTTGGAAGTCATGCAGTTGTTTTTGCTGCCCCTGGACCGTGAGCGGCAGTGGTATCGCTTTCACAATGTGTTTGCTGAGTTTCTCCAGGCGCGGCTCAAAGGCCGCGATCCCGAGCGTTTCAAGCAGCTGCATTTCAATGCCAGCCTGTGGTTCACCAATCACCATATGCAGGACTTGGCCATCGAACACGCGGGCCTGGCCGAAGACTCGGAAATGCTCGCCGCCCTGGTGGATGCCTGTGGCCTGGAGATGATCAATCGCGGTCAGCTCAATCAGATTTACCGTTGGCGTAAGCAGGTGCCGGATGCGATTGCCGAGCGCTTTCCGATTTTGGTTTTGGCTGAGGTCTGGGATAAAGCCGCGGAGCTGGCATTGCCGCAAGCCAACGGCATGCTGGATGCGTTATTGGCGCGCTTTGAGAGTGGCAAAACCGATACCCAGGTGACCGATAACTACCTTGCGGTATTGGCGGTCAAGGCGGTGCTGGCGCTGCAAAAAGATGACCTGCAAGCCTGTGTCAACTTGGCGCGCAAAATCGAACCGCAATTAGGTCAGCACAGCGCGTTTTTGGAAGTGGCGATCTTGATCATCGGCGCGTTGGCGCATGTGGTGCTGATCCAGCCCGAACATGCGCGGCGGTTGCTGGCTCTGGCGCAGCAGCGCAATCATTTTCTCGAGGGCCGGTACCTCGATATGCAGCTGGTCAACGTCGAGATTTTTATGGCCTTGGAGCAGGGCCAGGTCAAACAGGCGCAGCTGTTGTTCGCCCAGTTACGCACGCGGGTTCTGCCCTGGTTTGGCGAGAAATCGCGGGCTCTGGCGTTGCCGGCGATTTGCGAGGCATTGATTGCCTATCAGCAAGGTCAGCTGGAAGGTCTGGAAGAGAAACTCAAGTGGGCCTTGGCGACCGTCGATGTGATCAATCCGATCGACCTGTATGCCCAGGCCATGCTCTGTTTGGCCCGCACCCAGCGCATGCAAGACAAACCCAAGGAGGCCATGGCCAGCCTGGCGCTGATGCAGAATCTGGCCGCCCGTAACCAGTCTTGGCGCTTTTACGCGCAAGCGGTGGGCGATGAGATTGCTTTGATTCTGCAAGAGCCGGCGACCGATAGAATCAAGCGGGCCGAGCAGCGCTTGCAGAGTTTTGAATGGGCCAAACGCGCCGAGCAGTATCAGCCGGCCGGGTTTAATCCAGTGCTCTGGGTGCTGGCCATTAGCCGGATTCGCTTGCAGCAGGCCCGCGGTAATTACAGCGAGGCGCTACACGAAATCACCCAGGCCCGTGCCCTGTTACAGCCGAGCTGGCACGGCTTGCAGCGCCTGCGGCTGGACCTGTTGGCGGCCCTGAGCTATCAGCGCCTGGGCTATCAGGAGCGCGGCCAAAGCTTGTTGCAGGAGTGTTTGCTAAGCGCCGAGCGGGAAGGGCTGCGCAGTCTGTTTATCGAGGAAGGCGAGGCGATTCGGCAATTGCTGGTGCAATTGGAGTCGGCCGAACGCCAGCCGGCGCTGCAAGGTTTTATCCGCAGCGTGCTGGCGCTGTGGCCGGGGCAGAGCCTGCGCAGATCGGCTGAGGTGCTGGAAGAGGCGCTCACCGAGCGTGAGCGTGAAGTGGTGTGTCTGGCCGCCAAAGGGCTGTCCAACGATGAAATTGGTCAGCAACTGTCGTTGGCCTTGGGCACCGTGAAGTGGCACCTGCATAACATCTACGAAAAGCTCAAGGTGCGAAATCGTACCCAGGCTATTCGCCGTGTCCGCGAATTGAGTTTGCTTGAATCATGAATCAGCCATTGTCGCCAACCCAACCTACACCGCCGCTGTTGCGCACCAAGTTGTTTCCGGCTGACGCCGACGATCCGGCCTTGCTGGAGCGACGGCTGTTGATCGAACGGCTGCTGGCTGCCCGCCAACAACGTTTACTGCTGCTGAGCGCACCGGCCGGGTTCGGCAAAAGTACCGTATTGAGCCTTTATCGGCAGCGCTTGCAGCAACAGGGGGCGCGGGTCGCGTGGTTATCGTGCGATGAGTCCGACAGTGAGCCGCAGCGCTTGCTGCAATACCTTGGCGCGGCCATTGCCGAGGTGGCGCCAGGTTTTGCCTGCAGCCTCAATGGCATGGTGCCCGGCGACGTCAGCTGGCCGGTTGAGGCGCTGATCGATGCTTTTGTGGTCGATCTAAAACGCCTGGCGGGCGAGCTGTACTTGATCATCGATGACTTTCATCTGATCCGGCATCCCTCCATTGGCCAGGGCGTGCGTTACCTGCTGGAGAAGTTGCCAGACAACCTGCACCTGATCATCAGTAGTCGCTACAAACCGCAGTTTGTCAGCGCCGAACAGGCCGTGCTGTGCATACAGGCGGAAGATTTGCGGTTGAGTGTGGAGGAGACCGAGCTTTACTTTCGCGAGATTAAAAAAATCGAGCTAAGCCCGGCCGAATTGAAGCTGATTCAGCAGCGCACCGAAGGCTGGATTACCGCTCTGCATCTGACGGCTCTGGCCTTGAGCCGGCATGCCGATCGCCAGGCCTTTATCGCCGGGCTGTGCGGCACCGAGCGCAATATTGCCGATTACTTGGCCGAAGATGTGCTCAATAGTTTGCCCGATGATCTGCAGCTGTTTCTCGATCAGACCTCGGTGCTCGATGAGTTTTGCGCCGAGCTATGCAATGCCCTGACGGGGCGGCGCGATGCGTTAAGCATGCTGATGCGTTTGCAGAGTGAGCAGTTATTCATCATCAGTCTGGATGAGCAGGGTGAGTGGTTTCGCTATCACCATCTGTTTGCCGAGTACCTGCAGGGGCGCTTGGCTAAACGTGGAGATTCCTCGGCGTTACGCCATGCTGCCGCGCGTTGGTGCGAGGCTCGCGATCTGCCAGATCGGGCGATCAAGTACGCGCTACGGGCCCGCGACTACAGCTTTGCCGCCGAGTTGTTGGAGCGCCAAGGCTCGCGCTTGATCGCCGGTAACCGCGTCTACGATGTGCTGAGCATGATTAATCAGGTGCCCGCCGAGGTGGTCCGCGAGCATCCGGTGTTTCAGATTTTTTATGCCTGGCAGTTGGCCTTTGAGCAAAAGTTTGCCGAGGCCGAAGCGCTGATTGAGGAGGTCAGCACGCGCTTGATGCAAGGCCGTGGCAAGGCCATGCACTTTGGGTTGGCAGAGTTGTTGGTGGCCGCACAGCTGCTTAAAGCGCTGGTGCTGTTGTATCAAGACAAGCTGGAAAACTGCTTAAAAGTCTGTCGCCAATGGCTGAGTATGGTACCGGCTGATCAGCCGATCTTTCGCGCCAGCATGAACTGCATTCAGGCGGCGGCTTATGCCTTGCTGAACAACTTTGCCGAGGCGCAAAAGTCGATCAGCGCGGCGCGGGAAAACTTGCTGCAGTCGGACAGTGAATACTTGCAAGTCATGATCAGCCTGTTGGAAGTATTGATTTGCAAAGAGCGCGGCGATCTTGAGCGTGGCCGTGCTCAGGCTGAGGCGGCGCGCGGCCGGGTTGAGCGGGTATTCGGCCGACGTAGCCGGGTCGGCGGACCTTTGGTGTTGGCCTATGCCGATATTCTTTACGAGCAGGATCGTCACGCCGCCATTCTGGCTGAATTGCCCCTGGCTACTACCTGGCGCGATGTTGCCACCCCGATCGAGTTAATCAGCCGGGGTCAGTTGGTGATGGTTAAGGCGCAGTTTTATGCCGGTGAAGCCGAGCAGGCCTTGGTCCAGCTCGACGAATGGCTGGCTGGGTTGCAGCGTCCGGGCTATGAGCGGGTGTTTGCCTTTGCGATGAGTTGCAAAGTGCAGTTTTTACTCTGGATGCGCCGACCCAATGAGGCGGAGCGAATCTGCTTACAGTTGCAGCGCCATCTGGAGGTTTTGCCCGTCGGGCGCCACCCGGATGCACAGATTGCCTTGGCTTTGACGCAAGCGCGCCTGGCTTTGAGCGAGCGGCGCGCCGACAAAGCCCAAGCGGTTCTCGAAGCCTGCTTGGCCAAGCCGTTTGATGAGCATCAACGTGACCGGCGGCTGCGCGTGTCGCTGTTACTCTCGGTAGCGTATTGGCGCAAAGGTAACGGCGAAAAGGCCTTTGCCTTATTCCAAACCACCCTGGAAGAGGCTTGGGCCTGCGGTTACCGGCGGCTGTTTCAGGATGATGCCTTGTGGCTGTTACCGCTCTGGGACGCCTGGTCGGCACAGGATGCCAAGCGGGCCGGTGCTTGGCTGGGGGTGGCGGAAACCTTGCGTGAGCAGTGTCGCAGACTGGCCGTAAATCCAGATAATTTCGATGAAAATCATGATGTTAGCCATCGCGAGCAAGAAATTTTACGCTTCGTGGCAGCTGGCTTGTCGAATCGCGATATTGCCCAGGCCGTGCATCTGTCGGAGGCCACCATCAAGTGGCACCTGCATAACCTGTTCGCCAAGCTGGGGGTGCGCAGCCGCACCCAGGCGGTACTCAAAGGTAAAAGTATGGGCCTGTTAAATGAGGCCTGAGGCGCGTTGGATTTTATCCGCAAGGGTTGCTCCATCCCTTGGATGGGCTGGCAGTCGGGGGCACTGCCAGTAACTTGAGGGCCAGGACAACAAGCTTGCGCTGTATACATCCCAGCGGGTCGTGACTAGGAAGTAACGACTCACTGGGAGATTGGCGCAAGCGGTCCAGCTGTTTGCAGCAAGGAGTTGCTGACAGTGCCCGTGGGGGCAACCTACCTGAACCATTGGAGAGAAAAATAATGAAAAGCTTCAAACAAATCGCTTTCGCTGCTGCCGTACTCGCCGCTCCGTTCATGGCTCAAGCCAGCATGACTTCGATGGACGACTCGGCTCTTTCTTCGGTAACCGGTCAAGACGGCATCAGCATTTCCGGTAACTTCGCAGGTTCAGTTGGTAACGTTAAATACACCGACGGTGACACCGGCGGTGGTAGCTTGAACCTGACCAACATCGGCTTCACCGGTTTCACCATCTCCGATGCAGCGCCGTTGATGATTGATGTGGTCACCACAATGATCACTCCTGTTGGTGGTGGTGCAGCAGTAGCCACCGAGCAACTGGCCATCTCTCTGCCAACCATGACCGGTACTGTTAGCGTTGGTGGTATCTATATGGGGGGTACTTATGTGCCAAAAGCGGGCTCCGTTGCCGCTCATAACACTGGCGCATCCAGCATCGGCTCCCTGGCTATTTC
>JAURXE010000603.1 GCA_030654635.1 Pseudomonas sp. | reverse complement strand
AACTGAAAGGCGACAACGCTGACCAGAACGTGGGTATCACGCTGCTGCGTCGTGCGGTTGAAGCCCCGCTGCGTCAGATCGTTGCCAACTGCGGTGACGAGCCAAGCGTAGTGGTCGACAAGGTTAAGCAAGGTACTGGTAACTACGGTTACAACGCCGCTACTGGCGAGTACGGCGACATGATCGAAATGGGCATCCTCGACCCGGCTAAAGTGACTCGTTCTGCTCTGCAGGCCGCAGCCTCGATCGCCAGCTTGATGATCACCACCGAAGCGATGATTGCTGAAATCGTCGACGACAAGCCATCCGCCGGCGGTATGCCGGACATGGGCGGCATGGGTGGTATGGGCGGCATGATGTAATTTCGCAGCCCTGCGAACCTAAAAAGCCCTGGCATTAGCCGGGGCTTTTTTGTGCCTGGGATTTAATCAACTGAACCCACTCGGTAGGACGGCAAGCAGTGCCGCGTGTCGCTGCCGAGGGCTGTGGCTCGCGGCTGCTGAGCGCTGGGCTTAATCGAGAGAAGTAACGGTTTTAGCCTGCTCGCGAGCGGTTAATTTCGGGTCCTTTCGCTGTGGGCGATAGAGCAGGAAGTGGTAGCAACCCAGGGCAATCATCCAGTCAAACAGCGCCGTCCACAGGCTGTGGGAGAGAAAGTGTGCGCCCTGCATGATGCGGCCGATGGACAGCAGGCTACCAAGCGCCAAGGCAAATACCAGGGCAACTTTGGCTAAGCGTGGGCGGCGGTCACGGAGTAAAAAATACAGGGCGAAGAAGGTAAAGCCGCTGCTGGAGTGCCCCGCTGGCCAGCAACGGCCAGGTTTTAACGTCGGTTCGCGAGTGCCGAGTAGGGGTGAGTAAGTCTCGGTTCCGCCAAACTCGCTAAGGTCCCAAGGGCAATGCACGCCAGTCACCACCTTGAGCGGAGTGACGACTGCGGTGCATAAGCTCATGGCCAGCACCAGGTAACCCAGCGGCAGGCGTAACCAGGTCCAGGGCTTGTAGACAAAGCTGAGCATCAGCCCCAGGGCCGCCAGCACGGCAAAGGTGATTACTGCCTGCTTGGCGCGCTCATGCAAAATGTTTTCCAGCCAATAGCTGTGTTTGCCGGCGAAGCCTAATTCCTGGCTGTAGAACAGGTGGCTGATGGCAAAGTCCAGGCTGGTCGGTGGAAAAGCCAGCAGCAATACGATCAGTGCCAGCGGCAGCGCCAAGCACAGCCATAGGCTAAGCGGGCGCGAATAGAGTGGGGCGGGTGTGGGCATGATCAATCCAAAGTGCGTTGAATGGCGGGCGTCAGAAGCAAGGCGTGACGATGCGGCGAAATGAGTCAAACTGGCAGCATCAGTTGCCGGCTCAAGTGGTAAAGCCTTGAAGGCTGAGCCTGTCCTACAGTCTCGCGCGCGGACTGTCGCACCGGTGTGAGGCGTTGGTGAAAAAAATGTCAAACAGCTCTGCGCTGGATTGAGTGCGGCGTGGTTGAGCGAGTGTTTTCACCCACGGCGGCTTAAGTTCGGCTTAAGCTCGCTTGCGGACAATGAGCCTGATTCAGGTGGCGTAATTACGGGAGAGTCCATGCGAATTTTGCTGGTTGAAGATAATCGCGACATCTTGGCCAATTTGGCCGATTTTTTAGAGCTGAAAGGTTATAGCGTCGACTGTGCCCAAGACGGATTATCCGGGCTGCACCTGGCGGCTACCGAGCATTACGACCTGATCGTGTTGGATGTCATGCTGCCGGGTTTGGATGGTTACACCCTGTGCAAACGTTTGCGTGAGGATGCCCGGCGCGATACGCCGGTGATCATGCTCACCGCCCGCGACCAGTTGGATGACCGCTTGCAAGGCTTTCGCGCCGGTGCCGACGACTACCTGTTAAAACCTTTTGCCATGTCTGAGTTGGTCGCGCGCATCGAAGCGGTGCTGCGCCGTGCGCAAGGTGGCGGTCGGCGTTGTCTGGAGGTGGGTGATTTGGCCTACGATCTGGACACCCTTGAAGTAACCCGTGGCGGGCGTTTGCTTAAACTTAATCCGGTGGGGCTAAAGCTATTGGCGGTACTGATGCAAAAAAGCCCGCACGTACTACGCCGTGACGTGCTGGAGGCGGCGCTGTGGGGGGATAACTGCCCGGACAGCGACAGCTTGCGCAGTCATATCCACCAGTTACGCCAAGTGATTGATAAACCCTTTGCCCACGCGTTGTTGCATACCGTGCATGGCGTAGGTTATCGCCTGGTGGAGTCGGCTGATGGAGTTTAAGCAAGGCCTGTCACAACGCATTGTGATTGCTTTCGTGCTGATGACCTTGCTGGTTGGTGGGGCGTTTAGCTGGGGCATCATGCAGGCGGTGCATGTCATGGAGGAGCGCTTGCTCTCAGGTGTGCTGCGGGGCGACTTGGACCGCATGTTATTGATGAGCAATATTGAAGACTGGCGGCATAAACCCGAGCCCGACCAGCTCTTTTATTTTTCCAGCGGCCCCGGAAAATTTGCCTTGCCGAGCTACTTGCAAGAT
>JAURXE010000475.1 GCA_030654635.1 Pseudomonas sp. | reverse complement strand
CTAACGGCGGCTTCTACCTTGGGCTCGGCGAAGGACGCGACGATGAGCCTTGCCGGCGGCGGCAAACGACT
This sequence comes from Pseudomonas sp., assembly GCA_030654635.1. Taxonomy (GTDB): domain Bacteria; phylum Pseudomonadota; class Gammaproteobacteria; order Pseudomonadales; family Pseudomonadaceae; genus Aquipseudomonas. The sequence goes on along the minus strand of JAURXE010000475.1, from coordinate 4,618 downwards.
GACTAGTAACTATTGATTGGCAGGATAGGTTAATGCAGCGAATTTCTCACCAACAACTGCGCAGCGCCTTTCGGGCGCTGCTGAGCGGCGACCGCTGTTATCACACCGCCTCGGTCTTCGATCCGATGTCGGCGCGGATTGCCGCCGACCTGGGCTTTGAAGTCGGCATCCTGGGCGGTTCGGTGGCGGCCTTGCAGGTGTTGGCCGCGCCGGATTTCGCCCTGATTACCCTCAGCGAATTTGTCGAGCAGGCCACCCGCATCGGCCGGGTGGCGCGCTTGCCGGTGATTGCCGACGCCGATCATGGCTATGGCAATGCGCTGAATGTGATGCGCACCGTGGTGGAGTTGGAGCGCGCTGGCGTTGCCGCGTTAACTCTGGAAGACACCCTGCTGCCGGCGCAATTCGGGCGCAAATCCACCGACCTGATTGGCGTGGCGGAAGGTGTCGGTAAAATCCGCGCGGCCGTGCAGGCGCGGGTCGACGGCGAGCTGGCGATCATCGCCCGCACCCATGCCGGCGTGCTGTCGGTGGCCGAGGTGCTGGAACGCACCCAGGCTTATCAGCAGGCCGGCGCCGACGCCATCTGCCTGGTCGGGGTGCGCGACTTTGCCCACCTCGAACAGATCGCCGCGCACCTGAGCGTGCCGCTGATGCTGGTCACCTACAGCAACCCCGAGTTGCACGGCGATCAGCGCTTGGCCGAGTTGGGCGTGCGCATCGTGGTAGATGGCCATGGCGCTTACTTTGCCGCAATCAAGGCCACCTACGACTGCCTGCGCCAGCAGCGGCAAATCACCACAGCCACCGATCTGAGCGCCTCCGAGCTGGCGCACAAATACACCCACCCCGAGGACTACTTTGTCTGGGCGCGGGAATTTATGGATGTGAAAGAGTAGCGAGCGGGCCGGCGGCGCCCCGATCAGCTGCCTTGCAAAAGCTTCTGGATGCGCCCATACCATCAAGAACAAGGCTTATTGTTTGGGAGGCAGCATGGCGGGTGGTTGGGTGACCGATGGGGCCGTGCAAGAGCAAATCGACAACAGCATCGAGGATGCCGTGCAGCGTGCCCGCAGCCAATTGCCGACGGGCGACAGCCTCAGCCATTGCGAGGCCTGTGGGGCGGAGATTCCGCTGGCGCGGCGCACGGCGATCAAAGGTGTGCGCCTGTGCGTGGCCTGTCAGACTGAGCGCGATAAACAGCAGTCGGTGAGTGGCTACAACCGCCGCGGCAGCAAAGACAGCCAATTGCGCTGAATCAGCAGCTACACGCGCTGCCGTCCGGGCACCTCGGTATAGCGCTCGGACCCTGAGTCTTATTTGATCTTAAGCAATACGCTGTGCAACCTCCGGTGGAAACTGGAGGAATCGTTGTTGATGCATGACCCAAGGTGGAGCGATGGAATTCAAGGATTACTACAAGGTGCTCGGGCTTGAACCGGGCGCGGATGACAAGGCCATCAAGACCGCCTACCGCAAGCTGGCGCGTAAATATCACCCGGATGTCAGCAAGGAAAAGAATGCCGAAAACCAGTTCAAGGAGGTGGCCGAAGCCTACGAAGTGCTGAAAACCGCCGAGAAGCGTGCCGAGTACGATGAGCTGCGCCAACACGCCCAGCAGGGCCGGCCATTTCAGCCACCGCCAGGCTGGCAGTCGCGCGGCAATGGTGGTTTTAGCGACTCGTTTGGCAGCGGTGCTGGTGAGTATTCGGACTTCTTTGAGTCAATTTTTGGTGGTGGACGCTCGCGTCGCCCGCAAGGCAGTGCCCGCAGCAACGGTCGACGAGGACAAGACGTGGAAATGGAATTGCCGGTTTTACTGGAAGAAACCCTGGCTGAGGAGGCCAAGAAAGTCGCCTTTCAGGTACCGCAGTACAGCGCCGACGGTCAGCCACAGGCGGCCCTCAACAAGACCCTCAACGTGAAAATTCCGGCCGGGGTCAGCGACGGTGAGCGCATCCGCCTCAAGGGCCAAGGCGCGCCTGGGCTGGGCGGCGCGGCGAATGGCGACCTGTATTTGATCATCCGACTGGTGCCCCATCCGCTGTTCGATGTCGAAGCCCATAACCTGATCATCACCGTGCCGCTGACCCCTTGGGAAGCCGCGTTGGGCACCAAGGTGGCGGTGCCAACGTTGACCGGTAAGATCAACCTGACCATTCCGGCCAATACCCAGAGCGGCCAGCGCTTGCGGGTCAAAGGCAAAGGCCTGGTCAATAAGCTTGGCGAACGTGGCGATTTGTATGCGCTGTTCAAAATCGTCATCCCGCGCCAAACCGATGAGCAAACTCGCCAGCTGTGGGCGCAACTGGCTGAAACCGCCGCCTTCGACCCGCGTGCCGAATGGAGTAAATGAAGATGAGCAGCCTGACCCTGCAGTTGAGTGTCGAGGAGTTCTGCCAGTCGGCAGAACTACCCGTCGAGTACCTGCTGGAGATCGTTGAGTACGGAATTCTCCAGCCCTGCGGCCAGACACCTGCGCAGTGGCTGTTCGATGCCAACGCCTTGGCCGTGGCCAAACGGGCGTTGCGGCTGCGCCGCGATCTGGAGCTAGAGTGGGCCGGGATTGCCCTGGTGCTGGACCTGCTGACCGAGCTTGAGCAGGTACGCTGCGAAAACAGCCATTTAAAGCAGCGCTTGAGTCGCTTTGAGCAGCCCTAGGGCGAGCTTGCACCGCTGTCATCTTGCTATTAGGCCTGGTGCCTCGGCAATTTCAGTGCGCGCCGCCGCGCTGGCGTAATAGTTGCAATCGTCCCCCATTAATCACCAATTGATGGGGTAGGCCATGAATAAGCAACTGCTGTTATTGGGCTTGATGGGCGTTACTCCCTTGGCCCAGGCGGCCAGTGACGAGGCGATTAATACCGCGTGGGTGGTACTCGCCAGCGCGCTGGTGTTCTTTATGCAGGCCGGCTTCGCCTTGCTGGAAAGCGGCATGTCGCGGGCCAAGAACGCCGTCAATGTGATGATGAAAAACTTCATGGATGGCTGCGTTGGCGGCATCGTGTTCTGGCTGTTGGGCTTTGGCCTGATGTTCGGTGCCAATGCCACCGGCTGGTTCGGCATGAGTCATTTCGCACCTAATAGTGGCGAGCCTTGGGATTTCACCTTCCTGCTGTTTCAGATGATGTTCGCCGCCACCTCGGCAACTATCGCCAGCGGCGCCATGGCAGAGCGCACCCGTTATGGCGCGTATCTGGCCGGTGCGGTGCTGATCTGCGGATTTATTTATCCGCTGTTTGGCAGCTGGGCCTGGGGCGGTACCTATGGCGGCCAAGGTTGGTTGGCCAAGTTGGGCTTTATCGATTTTGCCGGCTCAACCGTGGTTCACAGTGTCGGAGCCTGGTGCGCACTGGCGGGCATTTTGGTGCTCGGGCCGCGGCTCGGGCGGTTCGCGCAAGACGGTACGCCGCGGGTGATCGCCGGGCATAACCTCAGCCTGGTGACGCTGGGCGCGTTTATTTTGTGGGTCGGCTGGTTTGGCTTTAATGCCGGCAGCACCCTCAAGGTGGATGTCAGTCTCGGTTTGATCGCCCTCAATACGCACTTGGCGGCTGCAGCGGGTGCGCTTGGCGCGGTGTTGGCGTTACGCAGCAGTTCCAGTCCGATTCTGCTGACCAGTACGGTGAATGGGGCACTGGGTGGTCTGGTCGGCATCACCGCTGGTTGCGCCACTATGGCGCCGGGCTTTGCCCTCTTGACCGGGCTGCTGGCCGGCTTTTTGGTGGTCTACGGCATGGCGCTGATGGACACGCTATGCCTGGACGATGTGGTTGGCGCGGTGCCCGTCCACGGCTTTTGCGGTGTCTGGGGCACGGTGGCCGCCGGCCTGTTTTACAGCGGTGATCTGTTCAATAGCTCGCGGGTGGCAATCCAGTTGCTCGGGGTGGTGGCGGCCTTTCTGTGGGTCTTTCCGCTGGCACTGTTGATGTACTTTGTGCTGGCCAAGACCATCGGTTTACGGGTGTCGGTGCAGCACGAACAGCGGGGTTTGGATTTTTCCGAGCATGCGGAAATCGGTTATCCGGAGTTCATCAAAACGGTCACCTACGATGCCAGTGAGCTGACCCGGAGGTCGTGACATGAGCTTAATTACCCGACGTCGCGCCGTTTACACCGCGCTGGCGGCTTACTTTGCCGGCGACGAGTTGGCGTCATTTCTGGTCCTGTGGGAAAGCCGCTATGCCAGGCAACCGTCCTTGGCCCTGAGTGAGTTTATTTGCGAGGTGGTTAAACGCTCTGAGAGCAAGTTGGAGGCCACCCGTTTGTATCGCGAGTTGATCGCGGTAATGAGTGGGCCGAGTTCTGCGCTGTTGGCCGATCCTGGTGCGCCGGTTGCGGCGGCGAGCAAAGGGCCGGGGCGGGTCGCGGCGCTTGGTTCTGATGCGGCCGCCCGGCCGACCTTTGAGGCGCTCAGTGAGCTGTTGTTCAGCCAGGTGCCGGCCCATCAACTTGTGGCCTTGCGTCGTTTTGCCAGTGAGAACCTGCGCAATATGCCGGTCGAGGCGGCGCTGCGCTTACGTTTGCGCGGCTGGCTGGAGCAAGGCGGTGCTTTGCCGCAGATTGCACTTGAACTTGAGCATCTGCGCCAACTGCTGAGCCTGATCTACATTGGTCT
>JAURXE010000459.1 GCA_030654635.1 Pseudomonas sp. | reverse complement strand
GGTTGAATCTGTTGCTGCATGCCGATCAAGCCGGCGCCGAGCATCAGGGCCAAGCTCAGGTAGGGGTTGGCATCGCCGCCCGGCAAGCGGTGTTCCACCCGGCGGTTGGCCGGATTCGATTGCGGCACCCGAAAGGCCGCGGTGCGGTTATCAAAACCCCACTCAACACTGGCCGGCGAGGCGTCCGGGCGCTGCAGACGCACATAGGAATGGGCGTAGGGGGCCAAAAGTGCCATCGAGGCGCGGGCCGAAGCCTGCCAGCCGCCGATAAAGTGTTTGAGCTGCTCACGGGGCGAGCCGTCGGTGGCGGTAAAGGGGTTGTTGCCCTCGGCATCGGCCAGGCTGATATGCCAATGCAAGCCGGTACCGGGTTCTTCCAGGTAGGGTTTGGCCATAAAGGTTGCGTAGCAGCCATGCCGGCGCGCCACTTCACGGGCCAGGCGCTTGAAGCGAAACACCGCATCGGCCTGGGCCAAGGGCTCGCCGGCGCTGAAGTTGACTTCAAACTGACCGAGCGCCGACTCGTGACCGTAGCCGCTGATTGGGATGCCGAGCATTTCGCAGGCCGCCCACAGTTCATCGAAGAATGGCCTGAAGGTCGCTGCGCTTTCTGCCGAACCCAAATCATGGGAGCTTTCGACATGCGGCACCTGGCCCGACATGCCGTGGGCCACCTGCAAACCACCGGCGGCATCACGCTCGCGATGCACCAGAAAAAACTCCAGCTCCGGCGCCACTTTGGCCCGGTAACCGGCCGCCTGTAGACGGGCCAACACCTGCTTGAGGATTTGCCGTGGCGAGAGGTCGGACACTTCAATTTCGCGACTGCCATCGGCGGCGGTAAAGCGCGCTTCAAGATCGCAAATCACGCTGGCGGTCGGCACCGCTGCCAGCGGATCACGCGCCAGGGTGCGCCAATCCGGCTGCATGGCCATGTCCGGGAACGTCGGTGGAAATACTTTTTCAAATACCGCCGGCGGCTCACCACCGGTTACGGTCAGGCCAAGAAACAACGAAGGCATTTTTGCCCCCAGGGTTTCGGCAAAGCTGGTCGTGCTCATGACTTTGCCGCGAGCCACGCTGGTCAGGTCGGCGAACACCAGTTCAACTCGACGAATGTCATTGGCCGTCAGCCAGGCTAGGGCTTCGCTGGCGCTGGAAAGTTGCGGATGCATGGGGTGAAACCTCAGGGTCATTAAGCAAAAAGCCACCTAGTGGCAGTCTTGCAGGATACTCGGGCAGCGGCAGCGAAAAGTTTAGGACGCTTGGGTGTAAAGCTTTGCTGCGGTTAAACAAGTCAGCGGCGAAGGCCGTCACCCCAGTCCATGGGCCGGGCTTGGCGCCAGCGCGGCGCAAGGCACGCCAACCCAGTGCAGGGCCGCCAGCCATTCTTCGGTGCGATGTTCCACGGTGCAGCGGCGCAATACCTCGGTCAGTTCAAGATGATGCTGGCAACGTGCGGAATGGCTGGCGAAGCGTGGCTCGCTTGACCACTGCGGCTGCCCGGCCAGGGCACTCAGTTCGGCAAACTGGTAATCGTTGCTGACCGCCAAAAACAACGCGCCGTCCGCCGTCGGGAAAATATGACAAGGCGCAAACGACGGATGCCCGCCCGCCTTGGGCCGCGACACGGCAGTGCCTGCGGCTGATTGCAGCGCGGTGCGAGTAAGGGCAGCCAGCATTGAAAACCTCCTTAAACAGAGCCCAACTAAAACGGGCAGCCAAGCTGCCCGTGCGCCACCGCCGGTCGTTAGAAGAACGCCTGAATGCCGGTTTGCGCGCGACCCAGAATCAATGCGTGCACGTCATGGGTGCCCTCGTAGGTGTTGACCACTTCGAGGTTGACCAGGTGACGGGCCACGCCGTATTCGTCGCTGATGCCGTTGCCGCCGAGCATGTCGCGGGCCAGACGGGCGATCTCCAGCGATTTGACGCAGGAGTTGCGCTTCATGATCGAAGTGATTTCCACCGCAG
>JAURXE010000454.1 GCA_030654635.1 Pseudomonas sp. | reverse complement strand
CAGGTATTGCTCGGCCCGCGCCCGCGCCAACTTTAGTGGAATGCCGTAATAACCGGCTTGAGTGGTGACTATATCGAAGGCTTTTTCAAACTGATTGAAATTGAACTCCTGCGGCACCACACCCAGACAGCGCTTCAACGCCGAGGGCGACTTATCCAGGTCATGACCGAAGACATTCACCGAGCCGCTGGTTTTATTCACCAGCGTGGAGAGAATGCCGATGGTGGTGGATTTGCCGGCCCCGTTGGGGCCAAGCAAGGCAAAGAAATCGCCTTCGGCCACGTCCAGATCAATCCCCTTGAGGGCCTGAAAGCCGTTGCCGTAGGTCTTGGTCAGCTGCCGAATGGACAGAGCAGAACTCATAGATGCGCGCGCCGAGAGGGAAGGACACTCTAGATAGGGGCTCGGGCGTCTAATTGCAACCAGCCGCGCACCCTGCTACTCACCGATACCAACAAGCCAGCCACAAATACAGCGCCTCGGCACGGTGTAACAATGGGTCACTGCAGCAATGAAGAATGCCTAGCACTGGTCAATTAGCGAACTCTGCGCTCGTTGTACGGTCAAAATACAGGTGCGTGATATAGGTGCGTGCGGATTTATCGCGACAGTGCACCAGGCAAAGCTCCGACTCGCTCACCTCAGCAACAGCGATTAGCGCCCAGTCACCGCTTAGCGGTCTTAATCTTGGCGCAATCGCGGTTTCAAGCGCTTACCCCCCTTGTCGTCACCCGCTCTCGGTGCCGACTACGCTCATGCCGGCGGGCTATAGCCCCGCTGCCCTCATGGAGTATTTGCATGTTCGTTATCTGGTTACTCATTCTCATTCTTGGCTCGGCCTTTTTGGCCCACCGGCGTAGCGCCCCGCTACCGGCCTTGGCCGTGGTGGCCCTGTATCTGCTGACGCTAACGGTATTTGCTCTGCTCCCCACCTGGCTACTGGCAAGCCTCGGGCTGCTGTGGCTCGCCGTGGCCTTGCCGCTGGCGCTGCCCACGTTGCGGCGCAAATTTATCAGTGCACCGCTATTTTCCTGGTTTCAGCGCGTGCTACCGCCCATGTCGGCGACCGAGCGTGATGCGATCGAAGCTGGCAGCGTTTGGTGGGACGGCGAACTGTTTAGCGGCCGCCCCGACTGGAACAAATTACTGGCTTACCCCAAAGCCCAGCTGACCGCCGAAGAACAAGCCTTTCTCGATGGCCCGACTGAAGAGCTGTGCGCCATGGTCAGCGACTGGGAAATCGGCCAGCAACTGGATTTGCCGCCCGCCGCCTGGGCGCACATCAAACAGCACGGTTTCTTTGCCCTGATCATTCCCAAGGAGTACGGCGGCAAAGGCTTCTCCGCCTACGCCCACTCGCAAGTGGCAATGAAACTGGCGACCCGCTCAGGCGATCTGGCCTCCACCGTGATGGTGCCCAACTCCCTCGGCCCCGCCGAATTGCTGCTGCACTACGGCACAGATGAGCAGCGCCAGCACTATCTGCCACGCCTGGCCCGCGGCGATGAGATCCCCTGCTTCGCACTCACCGGCCCGCTGGCTGGCTCCGATGCCGGCGCCATGCCTGATGTCGGGATCATCTGCAAAGGCCAGTGGCAAGGTGAGGAAGTCCTAGGCCTGCGTCTGACCTGGGAAAAGCGCTACATCACCCTCGGCCCGGTGGCGACCCTGCTAGGTTTAGCGTTCAAGGCTTACGATCCCGAGCACCTGCTGGGAGAGCAAGAAGACCTGGGCATCAGCCTAGCGTTGGTGCCCACCGACACGCCTGGCGTGGAAATCGGTCGCCGCCATCTGCCACTCGGCGCCGCCTTTATGAACGGACCAAATTCGGGCAAAGACGTATTTATCCCACTGGAGTTTTTGATTGGCGGCCAGGCCATGCTCGGCAAAGGCTGGATGATGCTGATGAATTGTCTGTCGGTGGGCCGCTCCATTTCACTGCCCGCAGTCGGCACTGGTGCGGCCAAATACACCAGCCTGGTGACTGGCCAATATGCGCAGATCCGCGAACAGTTCAATGTGCCGCTGGCCGCCTTCGAGGGGATTCAAGAATCCTTGGCGCGCATCGGCGGCAACACCTGGCTGATGGACAGCGCCCGCATCCTTACTGCCAACGCGGTGGATCTGGGCGAAAAGCCCTCGGTGCTATCGGCCATCCTCAAATACCACCTGACCGAGCGCGGCCGCGAGTGCATCAGCCACGCCATGGACGTGCATGGCGGCAAGGGCATCATCGTGGGACCGAACAACTACCTGGCGCGCTCCTGGCAAGCTGCGCCCATCTTCATCACAGTTGAAGGCGCCAATATTCTTTCGCGCAATCTGATGATTTTTGGCCAGGGTGCGATTCGCTGCCACCCTTATGTGCTCAAGGAAATGGCCTTGGCCGGGCGTGAAGATCAGGCTCAGGCGCTGCTTGAGTTCGACCAGCTACTGCTGCAGCACATAGGTTTTGCCGTCAGCAACAGCGCCAGCAGTTTGATTCTCAGCCTGACCCTCGGTGGCTTCTCCGAGGTGCCCGGCGACAATCTCAGTCGCCCGTATTTTCGCGCACTGAACCGTCTCGCCGCCGCTTTTGCCCTGCTCGCCGACTGCAGCATGATGCTGCTCGGCGGCGAACTAAAACGCCGCGAACGCCTGTCGGCGCGCCTCGGCGACGTGCTCAGCCACCTGTATCTGGCCAGCGCCGCACTCAAGCGCTATCACGACCTCGACTCGCCCGCCTACTTGCGTCCTTGCGTGAGCTGGGCCCTCGAAGAGAGCCTGGGGCACGCCGAGCGAGCGCTGGCCGAGCTGCTCAACAACTTCCCCAGCCGCATACTGGGCGGCTTGTTGCGCGTGCTGGTATTCCCGTTCGGCCGCCGGCACTCGGGGCCTTCGGATGCACTGGACGCCGAAATCGCCGCAATCCTCGGCCGCCCCAGTGGCGATCCCGCATTAGAGGCGCTGCTGGCAGGCTGTTATCGTCCCAAGCAAGAAAATGACGCGGTCGGCGCCTTGCAGCATGCCGTCAACCTGATCGGCGCCAGCCAGCCACTGCAGAAAAAGCTGCACCTGGCACTCAAAGCCGGGCAAGTAAATCCGGCCGCCGGTGAGAACGCCATCGACGCCGCACTTGCCGCAGGCGCGCTGAGCGCCGAAGAAGCACAAACATTGCACCAAGCCGAAGCGGCGCGGCGACGGGTAATAGATGTCGACGACTTCAGCCAAGACGAACTCAAACTCAGCCACGGCAAAGTGCGCTAGGAGCCTGTCAGGCTTAGGCCTCAAAGTCCGGCAGGCGCCTGGGGGACAGCGGGCGCCTGCCGCTTTATACTGGCGCGCCCGTTTTGCCCTTAAGGATCTGCAGCATGGCTAATTCACCTATCGACCATCACCTCGCCCTGCTCGTCCACCTGCGCAGTATTTTGGTGGCGGTTGGCGAAGCCGAACAAGTGCCGGAAGAAAACCACGCACTGTTTATGGAGCGCTTCGACGAGTTGCTTGAGCAATTGCCAGAGTCGCCCGAAGAAAGCCTGTACCTAGGCCAAGACATCATCTGCCAGATTATTCATCGCTACCCGCAGATTACTCATCTGGTGCCGCGTGACCTGCTGTGGTTCTTTGGTGGCGACTGCCTGCACTACATGCCGGACGAGGAGATTCAACTGTTCCAGACCCTCGACGAGCGCCGTCATGAGGCCGAGCAAAACGACGAGCCGTTTGACTGGAACCAAGAAAAGCAGCTACTGGCACTACCGTCGGAAAGCACCAAGCAGTAAATACCAAGCGCTTAATCCGTAAAAAGCCCGCAGGCAAAACCTGCGGGCTTTTTTGTTACAGACAAAACGCACAAACAAAAACGCCGCTCAGTGAGCGGCGTTTTTGTAAATCTGGAGCGGGAAACGAGACTCGAACTCGCGACCCCGACCTTGGCAAGGTCGTGCTCTACCAACTGAGCTATTCCCGCA
>JAURXE010000453.1 GCA_030654635.1 Pseudomonas sp. | reverse complement strand
GAAAACCCCCGCTTCGCCCCGACCATGCGGCAGGCGCGCGGGCCGGGCAATGGCGCCGCTCAGACCGCCTGTCCGGCGCACCAGCCTGACGCCCAGGCCCACTGGAAATTGAAGCCGCCGAGCTGGCCGCTGACATCCAGTACCTCGCCGATAAAGTACAGGCCGGGAGCTTTCAACGACTCCATGGTCTTGGAGGACACCTCGCGGGTGTCGACGCCGCCCAGAGTCACCTCGGCGGTGCGATAACCTTCAGTCCCAGCCGGCACCAGCTGCCAGTTGGCCAGGCGTTCGGCAATTGCCGCAAGTTCCGCGTGGCTGTATTGCTTGAGGGGTTTGGACTCGAACCATTGTTCGGCCAGCAAGCCGGCCATCTTCTTGGTAAACAGCTCGGCCAGCAGGGTTTTCAGCTCGCTGTTGGGCCGCTCCGCTTGCTGGGCGGTTAGCCACTCGGGCAGATCGATGTGCGGCAGCAGGTTGATCTGCACAGCGTCCCCCGGTTGCCAGTACGAGGAAATCTGCAAAATCGCCGGGCCGCTGAGGCCGCGGTGGGTGAACAAAATGTTCTCGCGAAAACTCATGCCGTTGCAGCTGACCAGGCAGTCTTCTACCGAGGTGCCGGACAGCTCGGTACACAGCGCTTTGAGCTGCGGTTCGGTGATGGTGAAAGGTACCAGGGCGGCGCGGGTCGGCAGCAGTTGGTGGCCGAATTGCTTGGCCACCTGATAGCCAAAACCGCTGGCGCCCAGGGTCGGAATTGACAAGCCGCCGGTGGCAATCACCAGCGACTGGCAGCTGAATGTGCCGGCACTGCTCTGCAGTTGGTAACCGGCCTCTGGCCCGGTCGAAATCTGTTTAACCTCGGTGTCCAGCAACAAGCGCACGCCGGCGTCACTGCACTCGGCCAGCAGCAGTTCGAGAATGTCGCTGGCCTTGTTGTCGCAAAACAGCTGGCCGAGTTTTTTCTCGTGGTAGGGCACGCCGTATTTGCTCACCAGGGCAATAAAGTCCCACTGGCTGTAACGGGCCAGGGCCGATTTGCAAAAGTGCGGGTTGGCCGACAGGAAGTTGGCCGGCTCCGTGTACAGATTGGTGAAGTTGCAGCGGCCACCCCCGGACATCAGGATTTTTTTGCCAGCTTTGTTGGCGTGGTCGAGCAGCAGCACCCGGCGGCCGCGGGCGGCGGCAGTCAGCGCACACATAAGGCCGGCAGCGCCGGCGCCGATGATGATTACCTCAGGGTTGTTCACGCTAAATCCTCTACGGGCGTGGTCAATTCGGCGCGTATTTTATCCGATAGTTTTATCGGTAGCCCGCTGCTGCAGCGCAGTGGCGGGCCGCCGCGAGCTAGGCGCCGCGCGGGGTGATACCAGGGCCGCAGCCTGTTAGAGAATGCGCACGCGCAACGAGCGACCCTTGATCTTGCCCTGATTGAGGCGCTGCAAGGCTTGCTGGGCAACGCCGCGCTCAACTGCCACATAGGCCTGGAAATCGAAGATGGCGATTTTGCCGACCTGGGCGCCGGGCACGCCGGCATCTCCGGTCAGGGCGCCGAGAATGTCGCCGGGGCGGACTTTGTCTTTGCGTCCGGCGCTGATGCACAGGGTCACCATGGGTGGCAGCAGCGGCGCGCCGCCTTGCGACTTCAGACCGTCGAGGTGCTGCCAGTTCAGCGGGCCTTTTTGCAGTTCTTCGATGGCGCGGGCGCGATGGCCTTCGGCCGGGGCCACCAGGCTGATGGCTAGGCCTTTTTCGCCGGCGCGACCGGTACGACCGACCCGGTGAATATGAATCTCAGAGTCGCGGGCCAGTTCGACGTTCAGCACCATGTCCAGAGCTTCGATGTCCAGACCGCGGGCGGCGACGTCGGTGGCCACCAGCACGCTGCAACTGCGGTTGGAAAACATCGCCAGCACCTGATCACGGTCGCGCTGTTCCAGGTCGCCATTCAGCGCCATGGCGGAAATGCCACTGGCCGTTAAGTGATCGACCACTTCCTGGCATTGCTGCTTGGTAAAGCAAAAGGCTACGCAGGACTCTGGGCGAAAGTGCGCGAGGATTTTGCTGACCGCTGGCAAGCGTTCTTCCGGGGATATCTCGTAGAAGCGCTGCTCGATTTGGCTGTCGGCGTGCATGGCCTCGGCTTTGACCTG
>JAURXE010000451.1 GCA_030654635.1 Pseudomonas sp. | reverse complement strand
CCGCCTTTGCGCACCTCTTTAATGACGCTGAGGATGCCTTCCTTGGTCGAGGCGGCCACGCGGTTGCCGAGTTGCGCACGCTGTTTTTTCAACAGTTCATCGAGGGCTTTCAGCTTGGGCGGGCGATAGAAAATCACCGGTTTGCACTGCGCGCAAAAATAATGATTGAGCACTTCCCAGTTGCCCAGATGGCTGGCGATGCCGACCACTCCTTGGCCACTGGCCAAAGCCGCCTGCAGCACGTCGAGGCCTTCGACTTCGCGCACCAGGCCCAGGGTTTTTTCCGCCGGCCAGATCCAGGCGCAGGCACTTTCAGTCAGGGTGCGACCGATATCGCGGTGGGTTTGCCACTCCAGTTGCTTGAACTGCGCCGGCGACAGCTCTGGGAAGCACTTGCTCAGATTGATCCGCACCACCTCGCGCGAGCGACTGGGGATTTTCCAGCTCAACCAGCCCAGCGCGGCACCCACCGCCTGTACGGCGCGCCAAGGGAGCAGGGCAAACAGGCGCAAGAATCCGACGGCTAATGCGCCTTTGATTTTTTCCACGAAGATGGCTCCAGCGATTAATACCTGCGGGCATTGTACGGGATCGTTTCACTGCGGTGCTGGTACAGCTAAAGCTTGCAAACTAGAGTCAAGGGCAACCAACTTTCATGCCGCACAGAAGGCCCCATGCTAAGCCGAGTTTTACTCATAGCACTCTTGCTACCGTTCTCTTGCCTGGCTACGGAGTTTCGCGTCTGTGGTGACTATCGCAATATTCCCCCACTGATCTATACCCAAGGCTTGGGCGCGGCGCAGTACTTCATACTCAAAACCGCCGAAAACCTGCAGCTAAAGCTGACTCTGGATTACCACCCACAACCACGCTGCATATATGAACTCGCGCAGGGGCATTACGATGCGCTGCTTAGCTCAACTCCGAGTCCTGCAGTCAATGACGACGTCGTCTTCCCTGCAGGCCAGTTAGGGCAACTCGACACCAGCCGCGCCTACCTTTTAATGCGGGTGGTGGCCTTCAAAATGAAGAGCAATCCGGCCAATTGGGACGGTCAGCAGTTCAGTCATCTGACCCTTCCAGTGCTTTACGAGTCCGGTGTTCCCGTCGTGCAGATGTTGATGGACAAACTGGCCGTGCCGTCGCGGGCCAGTGCCAAAACCCCGCTGCATATGATTGGCATGATGCGCCTGGGCCGGGCGGACATCGCCGTCGGGCTGGAGCCGGCCATTGCCTATGCCCTGCAGGGCAACGACCCGCAGGATCAATTCATCATCCTCAATCCAGCATTGCTGGAAACACCAGTGTTTTTGGCCATGGGCAAGCGGTTTATGGCTAGCAATCCATCATTGGCTCAGCAGATTTGGGATGAAATCAAGCGGTTACGCGAAAGCCCCGAATGGCAAAAAATCAGCGCGCAGGTGTTAAACAATCAACTGACGCCAGCGGCAGCCGGGCTGAAGCCCACCACCGAACTGCAATCAGCGTCTCAGGCCAGCGAACAGGGCAAATAGCGGTCGCAATCGCTGGTGTGGTCCATGACCATGCCGCTGGCCTGCATAAAGGCATAACAGATGGTTGGCCCAACAAAGGTGAAGCCGGCTTTCTTCAGTGCGCGGCTCATCGCCTCGGCCTGGGGGGTAATCGCCGGCACCTGACTGCGTTCGTTGAAGTGATTGATCTGTGGCACGCCATCGACAAAGGACCAGAGCAGCGCCACCGGATCATCCTGTTGCAGCCAGGCTTGGGCGTTCTGCCGGGCCGCCTTGAGTTTCAAGCGATTGCGGATGATGCCGGGGTCTTGCATCAGATCCTCGATTTCCTCATCGCTCATCTGCGCCAGGCGCTGCGGGTCGAAGCCAAACATTACCTGACGGTAGCGTTCGCGCTTTTTCAGTACGGTGATCCAGGACAATCCGGCCTGAAATCCCTCCAGCAGCAACAACTCAAACAAGGCTTGAGCATCGCGCAGCGGCACACCCCATTCCTGGTCGTGGTAAGCGATATACAGCGGTTCGTCGTTGCACCAAAAACAGCGGGGCATAAGCTCTCCTTGCAGGCCATCTGAAAACTACTGCGCGCCGTTAAAAGCAGCCCGCCTTGCCAGGGGCGGCGCAGGGCAGGGGCGGGTGAAGGGGCGCAGGTTTCGGGTATACTCGCCGGCTTTACGCCTCCGCCAAAACCGGTGAATTTCGTGACCCAGACTACGCCAGCCGTGCGCACCTTCCAAGATTTGATCCTGGCCCTGCAACAATACTGGGCCGAACAAGGCTGCGTGGTGCTGCAGCCCTACGATATGGAGGTCGGTGCCGGCACCTTCCATACCGCCACGTTTCTGCGCGCCATCGGCCCGGAAACCTGGAACGCCGCCTACGTGCAGCCGAGCCGCCGGCCGGCTGACGGCCGCTACGGGGAAAACCCCAATCGCCTGCAGCATTACTACCAGTTCCAGGTGATCTTGAAGCCCAACCCGGAGAACTTCCAAGAGCTGTACCTGGGCTCGCTCAAGCACATCGGCCTCGACCCACTGGTGCACGACATTCGCTTCGTCGAAGACAACTGGGAGTCGCCAACTCTCGGCGCCTGGGGCCTGGGCTGGGAGATCTGGCTGAACGGCATGGAAGTCACCCAGTTCACCTACTTCCAGCAAGTCGGCGGCATCGAGTGCTACCCGGTAACTGGCGAGATCACCTACGGTCTGGAGCGCTTGGCCATGTACCTGCAGGGTGTCGACTCGGTGTACGACCTGGTGTGGACCGACGGCCCATTCGGCAAGGTCACCTATGGCGATGTGTTCCACCAGAACGAAGTGGAGCAGTCGACCTACAACTTCGAACACGCCAATGTGGAAAAACTCTTCGAGCTGTTCGACTTCTACGAGTCGGAAGCCAACCGCTTGATCGAGCTGCACTTGCCGCTGCCGACCTACGAAATGGTGCTCAAGGCCTCCCACACCTTCAACTTGCTGGATGCCCGCCGCGCCATCTCGGTCACCGCCCGCCAGCAGTACATTCTGCGTGTGCGCGCCCTGGCACGCGCCGTGGCGCAAAGCTATCTGCTCGCTCGCGCCAAGCTAGGCTTCCCGATGGCCGCGCCTGATTTACGCGATGAAGTGTTGGCCAAGCTGGCTGAGAGTGGAGTGCTGGACGATCAAGCGTCAGCCAACAAGCAGGAGGCAGCACAATGAGTGCGCAAGATTTTCTGGTTGAACTGGGCACCGAAGAGCTGCCACCGAAATCCCTCAAGCTGCTCGGAGAAGCCTTCCTGGCCGGCATCGAAAAAGGCCTGAAGGCCGCCGGTCTCGACTATCGCGCCAGCCATGTGTATTCC
>JAURXE010000450.1 GCA_030654635.1 Pseudomonas sp. | reverse complement strand
CGACGGTAACTGCCGGGGCTTCGATACCGACTTGGGCGCGGCTGTGGACTATAGCCAGGGACATGATCATTCCTTGATATGTGCTGTTGCGGGGCATAGGTGGCCGCCAGTGGTGCGGTTCTGGCCTACGTCCGGCGACGTGATCGTTCCTTGATCGGCTCGCCTGCTTCTATCGGCGGATCAGTCGGCTGGCGAGCTTTGCGCTGAGTCTAGCTGGGCTTGCAGTTCGGCCACTTTAGTTTCTAGGGCTTCGAGGCGCGAGCGGGTGCGGGCTAACACCACCATCTGGCTGTCGAACTCATCGCGGCTGACCAGATCGAGTTTGCTGAAAGCACTTTGCAGCAGCACTTTGAATTGCGCTTCGAATTCGCTGCGCGGCAGCGGGCCGTCGCTGCTGAACAGGCGTGCAGCTTGTGAGCCGAGAACGTCGAGCAGGGCTTTGGGTGGCAGCATAGTGAGGCTCCATAACAGTCGTCAGGCAGTGTAACACGCAGCCTTTGGGCCGATCCTGGGTGGTGTGGTTGCACGTTTTTCGCGCAGGCTTGCAGGCAGCCGTGCACTGTTATTGTGCGTTGGTTTTTCCTGTGGGGCCGGGCTAACCCCCCGGTTTAGCCGCTAACGGGCTCAAAAAAGCCGCTTTAGCGAAATTGGCAAGCTTTCTGCTTAGTCCCTCTCGAGGCCTGCACCGATGCCGTTGGTGTGCGCCGGGCAAGACGCTTGAAGTTTTGCCGGCAGCGCTAGGTAAGTGCACAACCAAGCAAGCCAAGGCGGGCTTTGGCGTTACAAAGCCGGGCACTGCGCTTAGACTTGTTGCGGGTTCGAACCTGGGGCAAGTCCATCAATATCAGGAGAAAGTCAGATGAAATTAGTTACTGCCATCATCAAGCCATTCAAATTGGATGACGTCCGTGAGTCGCTGTCGGAAATCGGCGTGCAGGGCATCACCGTAACTGAAGTCAAAGGCTTCGGTCGCCAGAAGGGCCACACCGAGTTGTACCGTGGTGCTGAATACGTGGTCGACTTTCTACCTAAGGTGAAAATCGACGTGGCGATTGCTGATGATCAGCTCGACCGCGTGATTGAAGCCATCACTAAGGCGGCCAACACCGGCAAGATCGGCGACGGCAAGATCTTCGTGGTTAACCTGGAACAAGCCATTCGCATCCGTACCGGCGAAACCGGCACCGACGCAGTTTAATACCGTAGCCCCGAACCCTACGCCCCAGGAGATACACTTATGACGCTACGTAAGGTTGCAGGGCTTGGCGCCCTGTTGTCGCTCGTCACCCCAGGCTTGGCCATGGCTGACGAGGTTGTACTGAACTCCGGTGACACCTCTTGGATGCTGATTGCCAGCGTCTTGGTGTTGTTGATGACCATTCCTGGCCTGGCGCTGTTCTACGGCGGCATGGTGCGTTCGAAAAACATTCTCTCGGTGATGATGCAGTGCTTTGCCATCACCGGCCTGATCAGCATTCTGTGGGTCATTTACGGCTACAGCATGGTGTTTGATACCACCGGCATGGAGCAGGGAGTGGTTAACTTCAACTCCTTTGTCGGCGGCCTGTCGAAAGCCTTCCTGTCCGGTATCACCCCGGCCAGCCTGACGATGACCGTGCCGGAAAGCGTGTTCGTCGTGTTCCAGATGACCTTCGCCATCATCACTCCGGCGCTGATCGTTGGTGCCTTTGCTGAGCGGATGAAATTCTCCGCCATGCTGATCTTCATGGGCCTTTGGTTCACCCTGGTTTACGCACCTATTGCCCACATGGTTTGGGGCGGCAATGGCGGCCTGTTGTGGGACTGGGGCGTACTCGACTTCGCCGGCGGTACCGTAGTGCACATCAACGCCGGTGTGGCCGGTCTGGTGGCGTGCCTGGTACTGGGCAAGCGCAAAGGCTATCCAACCACTTCGATGGCTCCCCATAACCTGGGTTACACCCTGGTTGGTGCAGCGATGCTGTGGGTCGGCTGGTTCGGCTTCAACGCCGGTTCCGCCGTAGCCGCTAACGGCACTGCCGGTATGGCCATGCTGGTTACCCAGATCGCTACCGCTGCTGCAGCTCTGGGCTGGATGTTCGCCGAGTGGCTGACTCATGGTAAGCCAAGTGCCTTGGGCATTGCCTCAGGTGTAGTGGCTGGCCTGGTGGCCATCACTCCGGCTGCGGGTACCTGTGGCCCAATGGGCGCCATCGTGATCGGTCTGTCGGCTGGCGTGATCTGCTTCTTCTGCGCCACCAGCCTGAAGCGCAAACTGGGCTACGACGATTCGCTGGACGCCTTCGGCGTGCACGGTATCGGCGGTATCGTCGGTGCCTTGCTCACCGGCGTGTTCGCAGCCCCTGCTCTGGGTGGTTTCGGCACCGTTGAAGACATCGGCGCGCAACTGTTCATCCAGTTCAAAGGCGTGGCGTTCACCATCGTCTACACCGCCATCGTGACCTACGTGATCCTCAAAGTGATCGACTTGGTCATGGGTCTGCGGGTTACTGAAGAAGAAGAAACCGTTGGTCTCGACCTGGCTCTGCACAACGAGCGTGGTTACAACCTGTAAGGTTTGAGGCAACAAAGCTGTGAAGGCTTGCGCTCACGCGTAAGCCAGCGCGCAAAACCTGAAGCGACTTTCGCTAGCGCGTAAGCCACAGCGCAACAAAAAACGCCCGGACTTTCCGGGCGTTTTGCATTCTGTGGTGGGTTCGTTGCGCTTTGCATGCGCGTGGCTCTTTGCTTTTTCTGGCAGCGCGCTAGAATGCGCCGGTAAGAGCGGCGGCGGTGTAACAGGTCGGTGCCCTTAACCCTGATTTTTCCACCGGGTTAGAAGTTTGACGCGGTTGGGCTATAACTAATTTGCTTTTCGCAAGTCATGAGGCTGGAACATGAGCGACGAAGATTTAGAACAAGACGAGTTAGAAGGCGCCGACGAAGAAGAAACCGAGGAGCTGGAAGCTGCCGATGACGGTGTCAGTGATGACGACAGCGACGACGATGGCGATGAGGATGGCGTTCCTGCTGTCAAAAAGAGCAAGGCCAAAGCCAAAGCCGCTATCGACGTAGAAGCGCTGCCGAGCGTTGAAGCCAAGCAGAAAGAACGCGATGCCCTGGCCCGCGCCATGGAGGAGTTTCTCTCGCGTGGCGGCAAGGTTCAGGAAGTTGACGTCAACGTGGTTGCTGACCCGCCCAAGAAGCCCGACAGCAAGTACGGCAGCCGCCCTATCTAAGGGTGTGCAGCATAAAAAAGCCCGCGCCAGTCGCGGGTTTTTTTATGCGCGCTGTAACCTCAAGTGGTTCCTACAAAGGGCTGCGCTTAACGCCAGCTCGCCAGCAGCGCCGGCAGCTCTCTCAGGCGTTGGACTTCGCCATGGGCGCGTTCGCCGCCATCCCAGTCTTTTCCTAGCGGATTGAACCAGATGCTGCGCAGCCCGGCCGCGCGAGCGCCGGCGATATCGTCGCCTGGATGATCGCCGATATGCACCGCCTGCGAGGCAGCAACCCCGGCGTGCGCCAGGGCGCGTTGGAATGGCAGCGGGTCGGGTTTGCCGACGCCCAGCTCTTCGGCGCACAGGGCAAACTGGAAGTAGTCGGCTAAGCCAAGCCTGCGCACATCGGCGTTGCCGTTGGTGATCACGCCCAGCTGAAACTGGTTGGCCAGCTGCTCCAGGGTCGCGTGCACGTCGGGGAACAGCGTCACCTGATGGCGGGCGCTCAGAAACACCTGAAAACCGGCCTCGGCCAGTTGCCCGGCATGCGCCTCGGGGTAACCGGCCTCTTGCAGAGCTAGGTGCAAAATCCGCCGGCGCAGCTCGCTGAGGCGATGCTTGAGGGCCGGTTCGGCGTTTAGCAGCCGCGCACGAATTGCCCACAGATGTTCAACCGGCACCGGACCTAATTGCGCGGCATGTTCGCCGAGCCATTCGCGCAGCGTCGCCTCGGCGCTGTGCATCACGGGCGTGACATCCCACAGGGTGTCG
>JAURXE010000434.1 GCA_030654635.1 Pseudomonas sp. | reverse complement strand
AGGACACTATGTCGATTGCCTGGCCTTCGTGCTCAATGACGATGCGCCCACGACTGACCTGATTGAGGCCATTGATGCAGCGCAGCAGGCTGGATTTGCCCGAGCCGGACAGGCCCATCAGTACGAAGATTTCGCCGCGCTCGATCTCCAGGTTGGCGTTTTCCACGCCCACCACCAGACCGGTCTGTTTCAGAATTTGGTCGCGGGACTGGCCTTTATCCAGCAGGGCCAGGGCTTCACGGGGGGATTTGGAGAAGATTACATCGACCTTCTCGAAGCGAATCAGGCTCATGCTTCAGTCCTCACCTTGGCGTCGGGTTGCTTGCAGATACGGTCGAGCATGATCGCCAGCAGCACGATGGCCAGCCCGGCTTCAAAGCCCAGGGCGATGTCGGCGGTGTTCAGGGCGTTGACCACTGGCCGGCCGAGGCCGTCGGCCCCGACCAGGGCGGCGATCACCACCATCGACAGCGACAACATGATGCATTGGGTAACTCCGGCGGCGATGCTTGGCATGGCGTGTGGCAGTTCGATACGGGTCAGCAGTTGGCGCTTGGAACAGCCGAAAGCCTTGCCGGCATCCAGCAACTCTTCAGGCACATCGCAGATGCCCAGGTAGGTCAGGCGGATCGGCGCGGCCACGGCGAATACCACGGTGGAAATCAGCCCCGGCACCACGCCCAGACCAAACAGGGTCAGGGTCGGGATCAGGTAGACGAAAGTTGGCACCGTCTGCATCAGGTCCAGGACCGGCCGCATGATGGTGTAGATCATCGGCTTGTGGGCGGCAATGATGCCCAGCGGTACGCCGATGATGATGCACACCAGGGTGGCGAACAGCACCTGGGCCAAAGTCTCCATGGTTTCTTGCCAGTAACCCAGGTTGAGGATCAGCAAGAAGGCCAGGGCGCAGAACAGGGTCAGGCCCCATTTGCGCTGAATAAAATGCGCCAGCAAGGCGAACAGGCCGATCAATACCAGCGGATTGAACCAAGTCAGGGCGAAGGTGACGCCGTGAATCATCAGCGTCAGGGCATCGGCAAAGGCGTCGAAATACTCGGCGCCGTTGTCGGTCAGCCATTCGACGAACTGGGCGATGTACTGGCCTAGCGGGAGTTTGTAGTCAGTCAGCATGGTATTGAGCGTCCACCAGCAGAGATAAAACGGTAAGGCACGGGCCAACTGTCGTATTCAGCGCTTTGACAGTTGGCTTAACAGGCTGTGTGAAAACGTAGCGAGCGAAGGTTAGGCAAGGCAAAAACAGGCGAGGATGCGGAGTTTACGAGTTGTAAATGAGCAGTCCGAGCCTGTTTTTAACGCGGCATAACCGAGCGCAGTAGTTTTCACTCTGCCTGTTAGGGCGCCAGTTTGGCTTTGGCAGCGTCCAGTGCCGGTTTGCCGTCGCGGCTGGTCACACCGGCCAGCCAGGTGTCGAGAACCTGTGGGTTGGCTTTGAGCCAGGCCTTGGCGGCAACGTCAGGCTTTTGGTTGTTGTTGAGCACGGCGTCCATCAACTGGTTTTCCATGTCCAGGCTGAACACTAAGTTGCTCAGCAACTTGCCGACGTTGCTGCACTCTTGGGTGTAACCCTTGCGTACGTTGGTGTAAATCGTGGCCTTGCCGAAATCGGGGCCAAAGTACTCATCGCCACCGGTCAGGTACTTCATCTTGAAGCGGGTATTCATTGGGTGCGGTTCCCAGCCGAGGAACACCATGGTCTGGTCGCGGCGCTCCGCGCGCTGCACTTGCGAGAGCATGGCCGCTTCGCTGGACTCAACCACCTTGAACTTACCCAGGCCAAAGGCATTTTTGTCGATCATGCTCTGGATCAGTCGATTGCCGTCATTGCCCGGCTCGATGCCGTAGATCTTGCCGTCAAGTTTGTCGGCGAACTTGGCAATGTCGGCGAAGTCTTTCAGGCCTGCGTCGTAGGCCGCTTGCGGTACGGCCAGGGTGTATTTGGCGCCTTCTAGGTTGGCCCGCAGGGTTTCCACCGTGCCTTTGTCGCGATAGGCCTTGATGTCGTTTTCCATGGTCGGCATCCAGTTGCCGAGGAACACGTCGATGTCCTTGTTCTCCAGCGACTTATAGGTCACCGGCACCGCCAGCAGATTGGTCTTGGTCTGGTAGCCGAGCGATTCTAGGACCGCGCTGGTCACCGCAGTGGTGACGGTGATGTCGGTCCAGCCGACATCGGCGAAACGCACCAGACCACAGGATTCGGGCTCGCTGGCCTGGGCCAGCAGCGGCAAGCTCAGGGATGCAGCCAACAGCACTGATGTACAACCTTTCATGGGCGAACTCCTTGCAAATGAATAGTGGCGCTGCTCGTTTGAGCAGAGGTTGTCGCAAGCATTTGTGCCGGCTGGCGCTTGGCTGGGGCCAAGCTTGGCTCGGGGCAAATACCGCGCTTGCCGATTGCTTCGAGACCGATCATGGAACAGTAAAAATCAAACGCCTACAGGGGGAGTCGCATCCAGTGCGCACGGGGTCGTATCCAGTAACAGTGATGTCGCATACGACTTATCCAGCGCTTTTGAGGGCTGCCAATTGGTATTTTTCGAGCGGTTTATGGGGCTTTTCCGCCCCCGTATCGCTCTTTCAGAGCCGGGACTGAGGATTATTTTTGCCGTCACGGAGCTTTTCTGCACAGCGATGATCGTATCTGTTGGGAGAGCTGAGATCTTCCGGATACCGGCATTCGCCGGCGTCGTCCCAGCGGTCGTAGGAGGCCGCCATGATGTGCCGAATAGTACCTGCAGTGCTGTTGTCATTGAGTTTGTCGCTGACGGGTTGTGCTGTTTATGACCTGGATAGCCCGCGCTATTCCTCTTCGCGTTACGCGGATTATGGCCATCAACAATCCAGCTACACCGTCGCGCGTTCGGAGTATGGCTACCAACAAAACTACCCGGTGGTTGTGCGTTCGAGTCATGGCTACCAACCCAGGTCTCCCGTGGTGCGTTACCGCGAGTACCCGGCGCCGGCCTATCGCTACCCACAGCGGCAGCCGGTGTATATCTATCAGCAGGCACCGTCACGCTATAGGGCGGCACCCGGCTGGCAAGGCTATCGTGACGACGGCCGGCATGACCGCTATCAGGATCGCCGTGCTTACCGGCATGAGCGTGACGGCTATCAGCGCCGCGACCGGGATCAACACCGCGACAGAGATGAGGGCCGCGGCTGGGAGGTGCGGCGCAATTAAGGCGGTTACTGCAGGCCCAGCTTGGCTTTGACCACCGCCAGCGCCGGTGCGCCGTCGCGGCTTGTCACGCCCTGCAACCAGCCATCTAGGGCCCGCGGATTGGCCTTCAGCCAGGTCAGCGCGGCTTGGCGGCGACTGACATGTTGATTGAGTACGGCATCCATGAGCTGGTTTTCCATCGCCAGGCCAAACACCAGATTATTTAACAGCTGCCCGGCGTTCGGGCATTGCTGCACATAACCGGCGCGCACGTTGGTGGCCACTGTGGCACCGCCGTAATTGGGCCCGAACACCGCATCGCCACCGTCCAGATAATGCATCTGCAGGCGGGTGTTCATCGGGTGCGGCTCCCAGCCGAGAAACACCACCCACTGTTTGAGTTTTTCGGCGCGCTTAACGTTGGCGAGCATTTTCGCTTCG
>JAURXE010000433.1 GCA_030654635.1 Pseudomonas sp. | reverse complement strand
GCGCGACTTCTTCAAAGTCGCCGGCGTCGATGTAAATCTCGCGAGCAAACGGCAACTGACGCACACCCATATCCTGCTTGGGATGACGTGCCAGTTCGAGATTCTCAACCTGATCTTCCGGGTAATTGGTGATGACCACTTTCAGCGGTTTGAGCACGCACATGGCGCGAGCGGCGCTGGCATCCAGATCTTCACGGATGGCAAATTCCAGCATGCCGATATCGACCAGGCCACCGGCGCGATTGACGCCAACCATGTCGCAGAAGGTGCGGATCGACGCCGGGGTGTAGCCGCGACGACGATAACCAGACAGCGTCGACATGCGCGGATCATCCCAACCACTGACGTGCTTTTCAGCGACCAACTGCTTGAGCTTGCGCTTGCTGGTGATGGTGTAATTCAGGTTGAGGCGGGCAAACTCATACTGGCGCGGTTGGGCCGGCACCGGCAGGTTGGCCAGGAACCATTCGTAGAGCGGACGGTGATCTTCGAACTCCAGGGTGCAAATCGAGTGGGTAATGCCTTCGATGGCATCCGACTGGCCGTGGGTGAAGTCGTAGCTTGGGTAGATGCACCACTTATCACCGGTCTGGTGGTGATGAGCGTGACGGATGCGATACAGAATCGGGTCGCGCAGATTCATGTTCGGCGCGGCCATGTCGATCTTCGCCCGCAATGCACGGGCGCCATCGGCAAACTCGCCGGCCTTCATGCGTGCAAACAGGTCGAGGCTCTCGGCCACCGGGCGCTCACGGAACGGGCTGTTTTTGCCTGGTTCGGTTAGGTTGCCGCGGTATTCACGAGCCTGGTCCGGCGACAAGTCATCGACATAGGCCTTGCCGGCCTTGATCAGCTCAATTGCCCACGCGTACAGCTGATCGAAATAATTGGAGGCGTAACGCACCTCGCCCGACCACTCAAACCCCAGCCACTTCACGTCACTCTCGATGGCGTCGATGTATTCCTGATCTTCCTTGGCCGGGTTGGTGTCATCGAAGCGCAGATGACAGTCACCGCCAAATTCTTTAGCCAAGCCAAAATTCACACAGATCGCCTTGGCGTGACCTATATGCAGGTATCCATTGGGCTCGGGCGGAAAGCGCGTGATGATTTTCGCGTGCTTGCCGGCATCCAAATCGCTCTGGACGATCTGACGGAGAAAGTTAGCAGGTGCAACGCTTGGGATTTCAGGCTTGCTCATGGGGTCCTTGATCATGCAGGTGCACAGCCTGGGTAGGCCGACTAAGTCAAAGCGCCTATGATAGCGAACCCGTCAAGCCCCTAACAGCCGCAAAGCCATAGGCTGAGCCGATAGGGCTTGAAAAGATCAACAGAAACACCCATTTACCCAGCGCGGCCTTAGTTTATGCCCTCCGCACGCAGGGCTAGCGCCAGCCAAATTTGTTAAAAACCATCAATCACCCTCATGGCGGATTCCAGCATGATCAAATTGCACACCAATCACGGCGTTATCACCCTAAATCTGTTTGCCGACAAAGCTCCGGAAACAGTAGCCAACTTCATTCAGTACGTTAAAGAAGGTCACTACGACAACGTGATTTTTCACCGTGTGATCAGCAATTTCATGATCCAAGGCGGCGGTTTTGAGCCGGGCATGAAGCAAAAAGCCACCCGCGCCACGATCAAAAACGAAGCCGATAATGGCCTATCGAACAAGTCAGGCACTGTTGCCATGGCCCGCACCAACGAGCCGCACTCGGCTTCGGCGCAGTTCTTCATCAACGTGAAAGACAACGACTTCCTTGATCACAGCTCCAAGACTGCACAGGGCTGGGGCTACACCGTATTCGGCGAAGTGG
>JAURXE010000427.1 GCA_030654635.1 Pseudomonas sp. | reverse complement strand
CGACGTTGTAAGTGGCGCTCATGATGATTCCTTGCTGAGTGTGGGATCGAGTGCCGCCGACCATGGCGGCATGGATCAAAACTATAGCAAGGTGGTTTGTAAGTGTTGCTGGCTAAGCATTTTGCCAGGCTGTCCGCTGGCGAATTTTCCTTGTGGGACTTGTCTGCTTTCCAGCAGTGGCAGCTGGCAAGTCCGAAGGTTTCAGGCGGCCTGTTCGGCGGCTGCGGCCAGGGCCCGGTTGAGGGCACTAAACAGCGCACGAAAGCTCGCCGTGGTGAGGTTTTCATCGATGCCAACGCCATGCAGGGCGCGCTCGCCGTTGACCCGCAGCTCGATGTAAGCGGCGGCCTTGGCGTTGGTGCCGGCACCTATGGCGTGCTCGGCGTAGTTGATGATCTCCACGCTCACCGGCAGGCCGGCCACCAGAGCTTCTAGCGGGCCTTTGCCGATGCCGCGCCAGTGCTGGCTGGCACCGGCGCTGATGACCTCCACCTCCACCGCGCTGGTGCCGTGCTCTTCTTGCAGCTTGTGGCTCTTTAAGGCGTAAGGGCTGCTGGCTTGCAGGTATTCGCTGTTGAGCAGGCTGTAAATCTGCTCGGCGGTCATCTCCAGGCCGAGGCGGTCGGTTTCTTTTTGCACCACCTGGCTAAATTCGATCTGCATGCGCCGTGGCAGGCAAATGCCGTATTCCTGCTCCAGCAGGAAGCTGATGCCGCCTTTACCCGACTGGCTGTTGACGCGGATCACCGCCTCGTAGCTGCGGCCGATATCGGCCGGATCGATTGGCAGGTAAGGCACTTCCCAGATGCCGTTCGGGTCTTGCTGGGCGAAGCCTTTGCGAATCGCATCCTGGTGCGAGCCGGAGAAGGCGGTGTGGACCAGATCACCGACATAAGGATGGCGTGGGTGCACCGGCAGCTGGTTGCATTCCTCGACCACTTTGCGCACGCCGTCGATGTCGGAGAAATCCAGTTGCGGATCGACGCCCTGGGTATAGAGATTCAGCGCCACGGTCA
>JAURXE010000425.1 GCA_030654635.1 Pseudomonas sp. | reverse complement strand
CGTTGGCTGTCGGCCTGGTTCAGCGGGAAGTCCAAACCGGAGAAATCCAGCAGCGAGGTTTTGCCGCAGCCCTGTGGGCCCAGCAATAAATACCAGGGCAACTCGTTGCGCCAGCGTTCACTGCGGCCGCGATACAGGCTGGAGCGGCGCAGGGTGTGCAGGGCATCTTTGAAGCGCTTGCGCAACTCCAGTTGTTCCTCGCTG
The DNA here is from genome assembly GCA_030654635.1 of Pseudomonas sp. GTDB lineage: Bacteria > Pseudomonadota > Gammaproteobacteria > Pseudomonadales > Pseudomonadaceae > Aquipseudomonas. Next base: position 1,969 of record JAURXE010000425.1, on the reverse strand, counting down.
ATCATGCCGTCGCGGCGCAGTCGCTCCTGGGCATCGGCGTCGTCTTCCTCGGCTTTCTTGCGCGCGCCGGCCTTCCAACTGGCAAACACCATGCTCAGGCCCCAGAGCAAAAACAGCAGGCTGATGCTGACCAGGCGGCTGCTGGCCGACTCCCAGAACTTGTAATCATTGACCGCCAACAACGGGCCGGCGAACCACACTAGCAGCGCGATAACCAGCACCAGGCAGAGGCTCCAGACCCAGGTCTGGCGGAAAAAATTGGCCAGTTTGCTGAAAAAATCCTTCATGGCATTAACGTCCTTGTAACGACTGAGAGTCGACCGCGAGTGGATCGAGCGGTTGATAAGGCTGCAACACGCTGTCGCGCTGCTCGCTGAGAATCCAGCTGCAGCCGGCGTACATCAGCGTCAGACTGACCAGGGTAAAAATCGCCACCAGCCACCAGGGCACGATGCGTACCAGACGTCGGCGGCTGTCTTTCAATCCTTGCCAGTGCGGCGAAATCTCCCGCGGGATATCGCCGCGCAGTTGCCGAATTTGCCGATACAGGCTGTCGCGCAGGGCTTCCAGTTCGAGCATGCCGCGCGGCATGACCCGGTACTTGCCCTCAAACCCCAGCGACAGACACAGGTACATCAGCTCCAGCATCGGCAGGTGCTTGACCGGATTGCGCGACAAGCGTTCGAGCAGCTGGAAAAACTTCTCGCCGCCGAAGGTCTCGTTGTGAAAACTGCTGAGCAGGCTCATTTGCGACCAAGCGCTTTCATTGCCCCAGGGCGTGGTCACCACCGCTTCATCCAGTACGGTGCAGAGCACGTAACGGGCGGCCATCACCTGGCTGCTTTCGGCGCCTTCGTGCAGGGCGCGGTGCTCGAACAACTTGATGGCGCTGCTGAGTTGCTGATTGAGGGCGTTGAAGTCCTCGGCGGCAGGGCTGTGTTTCAGCCGCACCACCTCCGACAGCAGTGTTGAGGCCGCAGCCACCAGCGGGTTGAGGCTGATATTGAAGGTTTCCGCCGGGCGTAGCCGGGCGGCGTAAATCATCCGCTCTTCCAGCTGCTCGAATTTCGGCGCCGCGCTAAAGTCGGTCAGCGGGCTCTGGGCCGGGCTGTCAGTGTTGCGATTGAGAATGACCGTTTTGTCATCCAGACCGTATTCCATTTCCTTGGTAGTCATGCTCAGTTCCTGATCGCCCAGAATTTAAGTTCGAGCCCGCTGAATTCGCCGGACACATGGAAGGCAAAGCCGCCGGAGCTTTCCAGCTGCGCCTGTTCCTCGCTGCTAAGTTCCAGGGCGAAGTAGCTCTTGCCGGAATGGAAGGGGATTTGCCGCGGTGCCACGGCCAGTGGTTTGACCTTGATGCCGGGCAGGTGCAGGTTGACCAACTGACGAATGCGTTCCACCGGGCCGACCTTGAGGTGCGCCGGCAGGCGATTGCGCAGCTCTTCGGAGTCGCACTGGGCGCTGGCAGCCAGTACAAAGGCGGAGCTGCTGAGCAGTTTGTGATCCTGCAGCGGTGCCACTTGAATGCCGTATTGGCGCTGCTGCAACGGCAGCTCGATGGCGTGCTGCTCAAGCACCATCGATAGCACTTGGCGGATCTCATCCATTAACTTGCGAAACGACAGCCCCTGATTGCTGTGTTGATAGCGACTGTCCATGCGCGGGCGCTTGGTTTCGCTGGCGAAAGTCGCCAGCTCACCGAGCAAACCGAGCAGGTCGCGGTACAGCTGCTCCGGGTGCACCTGCTCAATGCCCAGATAATGGCGCAGCACCGGCTCGAAGCGATTAATCAGCTGCAGCATCATAAAGTCGCCCACCTCGGCGCCGCCGACCTTGCCGGTGGCGCGCATGCGCTCGGCGAGGATGTCGCCACGGTGGCCGAGCATGCTGATCACTTCTTTCAGGCAGGAGAGCAAATAACCCGAGGCCTGAAAGTTGACGTAGGTGGGGATGAATTCCGGGTCCA
>JAURXE010000424.1 GCA_030654635.1 Pseudomonas sp. | reverse complement strand
CTGCTCCTGCTGGAAAAATCCGTCAAACTGAACCGGCTGATTCTGCTGGGTCTGGCCGGGGTAGTGCTGGTCATAGTGCTGGTGACGGTGATAGTACAAAGCGTGAATCTGATGAGCAGCGATCCCGTCGATGAAACCGTGGTGCAGATTGATGAGCTGAAAAAGCAGCTGCACAGCGTGAAAGGCGATCTTGGTACGTTGCAAGATCAGCTACATAAGCAAGAGGCACAGCTGGCCCAAGTGGCCCAGCAGCAAACCGGCAATCTGGCCGGCATCCTCAAACCGACCCAAGACCCGGGCACGGTCGAGCAGTTGTCGAAAACCCTGCTCGGGCAGGAGAAGGATTTCCAGCAAGTGGTGTTGACTCTGCAAGTGGGTATGCGTGATCTGGCCTACATGCTGCCGGGCTCGCGCACCTGGTTGGAGTACTACACCGAGGCGCTGAGTAAGTCGGTGGCCACCAGCAAGGTGCGCACTAACGAGATCCAGCAATGGGCCAAAGGCCAGCCGCCAGTGGCCGTGGTGCCGGTCGCGACGCCAGCCTCAGCCACCCCTGCAGCCGCCCCGGCGGCACCGGCCAAGCATTAACTCGGCTGCGCGCCTTTGGCCAAACTGCCCAGGCGATTGGCGGTTCGGCCCTAAGTACGAGGCGCCTGCTGTGGCAGACTCCGGCGGCCTCTAAGCGCCGTTCTGGAGTTGCCCATGGCCGTGGCCAATCGTCTTAATCGCATTGTTGCTGTGCTAAATAAACTGCCCGCCTCTTGGCGCACGCTGACCCTGAGTTGGTTGTTCGGCGGGCAGGTAAAACTGGCCGGCACCGCGCGCATCCGGGTGCAGGAAATGACCCGTCAGCGTGCCACCCTGAAGATCGCTAATCGACGCCGAGTACAAAACCATATCAAGGGGGTGCATGCCGCCGCGATGGCTTTGCTGGCCGAGTCGGCGACCGGTTTTTTAGTCGCTATGAACCTGCCGGAAACCAAGTTACCGCTGATCAAGACGCTGAAAGTGGACTACCGCAAACGGGTAGTTGGCGGCTTGACCGCCGTGGCCAGCCTGACGGCCGAGCAGATTGCCGCGTTCGAGCAACAGGACAAAGGTGAGGTGTGGGTGGCGGTGACTGTCACGGATGAATCCGGCAGCGCGCCGATCGAGTGTGCAATGCTCTGGGCCTGGATCACTAAAAAAGCCTAACCACGCCGCTGGGCAGCGTGGTTAAACAACCGCCTTAACCGATATGGACGAAGGCCAGCTTGTTGCCATCCAGGTCGCGAAAGTACGCGCCATAGAAGCCTGGCATGCGCTCGCCCGGTGCGCCTTCGTCGGAAGCGCCAAGGCTGATGGCTTTGGCATAGAGCTTATCCACGCCTTCGCGCGAGCCGGCAGCCAGGGCAACCATGTCGCCATTGCCGGCAGATGCGGCTTCTTTGTTGAATGGCGTGCAGATGCCGAACATGGGTTGGCCTTTACCCGTGCCAAAAAAAGCGGCACGACCAACATCCATTGCCAGCTTGGCACCCATTTCAGCGAGCAACTCAGTGTAAAAGGCTTTGGCTTTTTCCAGATTGGCGGTGCCAACCATTGCATAGGCGATCATTGCGATATCTCTCTACGGGGGTTGATGAGCAGTGTTTTAACACGCCTTGAATGTAGCAGTTATCGCTATTGGCGAGGGTTATCGACCAATCACGGGGCAAACAAAACCCGGGCATGCCCGGGTTTTGTTGTGTTGCCGCAATCCTTTAGTTCTGACGCATGCCGGCAATCAGCCAAGGCTGGTTGTCGCCTTGGGCGCGCTCCATGCGCCAGCTTTCGCTGAAGGCTTCACCCTGATCGAAGCGCGAGGTCTTCTCGGTACCGCTGAAGGTCAGGGTGGCGACGGTTTTGTCAGCCATGTCATCAAGGCCATCGAGTTGTACATCGAGGTCATCGATGTAGGTCGACTGGAAGCCATCACCCAAGGCGGCGCGCTCTTGGCGCAAAAACGCCAGCAGTTGCGGGGTGGTGAATTCGGCCAGCTTGTCCATTTCATTGGCATCCCAATGCTGTTGCAGGCTGAGGAAGTGCTCACGACCGGCCTGGATAAAGCTGCTTTCGTTGAACCAAACCGGCGCTTTGATCACTGGCTTAAGCGCGGCTGGCGCCGACGAACCACCGAAAATGTTGCTCGGCTGTGGCGTGACATCGCGCTGATAAGGTACGCCGCCGGCAACAGCAGGCTGCGCCTGTTGCTTGCGCCGCGAGGCGATAAAGCGGAAGGCCAGGAAGGCAATCAGGCCGATGATCAGGATGTCGAGAAACTGCATGCCCTCAAAGCCGCCGCCCATAAACATCGAAGCCAGCAGACCGCCCGCCGCCAAGCCGGCTAAAGGCCCGAGCCAGCGCGACATGCCGCCTGCAGCTGCGGCTTTGCCGGCCATGCCAGCTGCTGGAGCTGCTGCAGCCGGCGCCGCTTGACGGGTTTGGCTGGCTTGATGGCTCGGCGCCGAGCCAAAGGATTTGCCGCCGCCCAGGCGTTTGGCGTTAGCGTCCAGGCTCAGGGTCAGGCCCAGGCACAGCACCATAAAAAAGGTCATAAAACGTTGCATAGCAGTCATTCCACCAGTGGATTACACGCGGGTAGTTTGCCCGCCGAAGATGACAGAGGCTAGCGCCAGAGTGTTTCTGGATTTTTGCTTGCTCGCCTGCGTAAGCGCTATGTGTACGCAGGGTACGCGCGACGCAGTACGTCACGGGCGCTGTGCATGGCGATGAGCGGGCGGTGAGCTAAAGCCCGCCCCTTTATGGAATCGAACTTCAGCGACTAACGAGTATTGAGCCTGGTTATTGCGCCGGGCTCACAGCGCTTCCAGTTTGGCGTAGCCAAGCATCAGCCATTTGCAGCCTTCGGCGGCGAAATTCACCTGCACCCGGGCCTGGGCGCCGGCGCCTTCGAAGTTGAGGATCACCCCATCGCCGAACAGTGAGTGGCGCACCGACTGGCCGAGGCTGAAGTCGGTTTCCGGCACATTGGCGCCTGCAAACAGGTTGCTGTCGCTCATGCTCTGGTTGCGGGCGGCGCCGAACGGGCGGCTGACGCTGTTGTTCAGCCGCACTTCCTGAATCAACCCGTCGGGGATTTCCCGCACGAAACGCGAGACTTTATTGCGGGTCTCGGCGCCGTACAGGCGGCGGGTTTCCGCGTAGCTGATAACCAGCCGGCGCATGGCCCGAGTGATGCCGACATAGGCCAGACGGCGTTCTTCTTCGAGGCGGCCGGGTTCTTCCAGGCTCATCTTGTGCGGGAACAAGCCTTCTTCCATGCCGACCAGAAACACCAAGGGAAACTCCAGACCCTTGGCGCTGTGCAGGGTCATCAGCTGCACGCTGTCTTCATGTTCGGCGGCTTGGGTGTCGCCGGCTTCCAGCGAGGCGTGGTCGAGAAAGGCCGCCAGCAGGGTGGTTTCTTCCTGGATCTCGGCGTTCTCGAAGTTGCGCGCGGCGCTGACCAGTTCTTCCAAGTTTTCCACCCGGGCCTGGGCTTTCTCGCCTTTCTCTTCCTTGTGGTAGGCGAGCAGGCCGGATTGCTCGATCACCGTTTGGGTCATCAGCCCCAGGGGCATTTCCAGCGCCTTGGCGGTCAGCAGCGCGACGGTTTCCAGGAAGCCAGCGACGGCCGTCGTGGCGCGCGGTGGCAGGCCTTTATTGGCCACCAGAAATTGGCAGGCGGCCCACATCGACAAGTCGGCGGCGCGCGCCTGCTGGCGAATGGTTTCGACGGTTTTCTCACCGATGCCACGGGCCGGCACGTTGATCACCCGTTCCAGTGCGGCGTCATTGCCCGGCTGCGAGATCAGGCGCAGGTAGGCCATGGCGTTTTTGATTTCGGCCCGCTCGAAGAACCGCTGGCCGCCGTAGATGCGGTAGGGAATCGCCTCGCGCAGCAGGGCTTCTTCGAGAATCCGCGACTGGGCGTTGGAGCGGTACAAAATCGCGATGTCGGCGCGGGCCAAACCGTCTTTGTGGGCGCTCTGGATGCTTTCGACCACATAGCGGGCTTCGTCATATTCGTTGAAGGCCGAATACAGGCTGATCGGTTCGCCATCGTCGGCATCGGTGCGCAGCTCTTTGCCCAGGCGGCCCTGGTTGTGGGCGATCAGCGCGTTGGCGGCCTTGAGGATAGCGCCGGTGGAGCGATAGTTTTGCTCCAAGCGTATGGTCACGGCATCGGCAAAATCGCGGCTGTACTGGTGCATGTTCTCGATTTTGGCGCCGCGCCAGCCGTAGATCGACTGATCGTCGTCGCCGACCACCATCAGGCTGTCGCCGCCCTGGGCGAGCATACGCAGCCAGGCGTATTGCACGGCGTTGGTGTCCTGGAACTCGTCGACCAAAACGTGGCGAAAGCGCCGCTGGTAATGGGTCAGCAGGCCCGGATTGTCGCGCCACAGGTCCAGGGCGCGCAGCAGCAGCTCGGCAAAATCGATCAAGCCGGCGCGGGCGCAAGCGTCCTCGTAGGCCTGGTAAATGCTCAGCTGGGTGGCCAAAAACAAGTCGCCGGCTGGCTGGATATGCTTGGGCCGCAGGCCTTCGTCTTTCTGCCCGTTGATAAACCACTGCGACTGCTTGGCCGGCCACTTGTTGTCGTCCAGGCCCAGCTCGCGGATCACCCGTTTGACCAGGCGCTGCTGGTCGTCACTGTCGAGAATCTGAAAGTTCTCCGCCAGCCCGGCTTCTTGCCAATGGGCGCGCAGCAGCCGATGCGCCAGCCCGTGGAAGGTGCCGACCCACATGCCCTGCGGGCTGACGTGCATCAGCTGCTCGATGCGCTGGCGCATCTCGGCCGCAGCCTTGTTGGTGAAGGTCACCGACAGCACCGAGTGCAGGGAGGCGTGTTCCACCGCCACCAGCCAGGCGATGCGGTGCACCAACACGCGGGTTTTACCGGAGCCGGCGCCGGCGAGAACCAACTGACGGCCGAGCGGGGCTGCGACAGCCTGGCGTTGCGC
>JAURXE010000420.1 GCA_030654635.1 Pseudomonas sp. | reverse complement strand
ACGCATGCTGACCTGGCTACAGCGCGACTCTTTGGCATTTCCCCCGCTGGACAAAGCCCTGCGCGAGCCCAATGGTTTATTGGCTGCCGGCGGCGACCTCAGCCCCGAACGCCTGGTGCAGGCTTATCGGCATGGCTGCTTCCCCTGGTTTCAAGATGGCCAGCCGATCCTTTGGTGGTCACCCGACCCACGCACCGTGCTTTTACCCAGCGAGTTGCATGTCTCTCGCAGCCTGAGTAAATGCCTGCGGCAACAGCGCTTTAGCGTCACCTTTGATCACGCGTTTGACCGCGTGATTGAAGCCTGTGCAGCACCGCGCGACTACGCCGACGGCACCTGGATAACAACACCCATGCAGGCGGCCTACATCGAACTGCATCGCCAAGGTTTTGCCCACTCGGTTGAGGTGTGGCTGGGCGATGAGTTGGTTGGTGGTCTCTATGGCCTGGCCATGGGCCGACTGTTCTTTGGTGAGTCGATGTTTAGCCGTACTGACAACGCCTCTAAAGTCGGCTTTGCCACCCTGGTTAAGCATCTCGAACGCTGGGGCTTTGTGTTAATCGACTGTCAAATGCCCACCGAACATCTGCATAGCCTCGGTGCGCATGCCATCTCCCGCCAAGCCTTTGCCGACTATCTCCAGCACAATCTGGATCAGCCCAACAGCGCCGACTGGCGTAACTAGGCGAGCTGGCAAGGCTGGCATACACTTATTTGACGATACCCCGAGAGCTGATCATGACCGACATTCGCCGCCGCACTGAGGGCTGAGCATGACCGAGTTGGCGCACCTTAAGTTTTATGCCACTCAAGAGCATCCGTGTAGCTACCTGCCCACCGAACAGGCCACCACCCTGTTTCTTGACCCCAGTCAGCCAATGGACGTGACTGTCTATGCCAAGCTTTCCGAGGTAGGTTTTCGGCGCAGTGGCGACCACCTGTATCGACCTCATTGCCAAAACTGCTCAGCCTGCATTCCTGCACGCCTACCCACCTCACTCTTTAGCCCCGACCGGCAACAGCGGCGCATCACCAAGCGCAATGCCGATCTAGAAGTAACGGCTGCACGCCCGGCCTTCAGCGAGGAGTACTACTCACTCTACGCGCGCTACATTGAGCAGCGTCATGCCGATGGCGATATGTACCCACCCAATCGCGAGCAATTTTCGACCTTTCTGGTTCGCGACTTGGATTTTTCGCACTTTTATGAATTCCGCTTAAATGGCCAATTGCTGGCCGTGGCCGTGACTGATCTGCTACCAAGCGGGCTTTCTGCCGTGTACACCTTTTACGATCCAGATTACGAGCGACTCAGCCTGGGCCGTTACGCAATTTTGTGGCAAATAGCCGAAACAGTCAGGCTGGGGCGGCATTACCTGTACCTAGGCTACTGGATCAAGAGCTGTAGAAAGATGAATTACAAGACGCAATACCGCCCAATAGAGCTATTTGTCAATCAAAGCTGGACGAAACTGACCTGAAGTCCTTGGCGTATAGCGCATTTTTCGGGCACAATGCACGCCGCTTTTGCCTGGAGCCAGTTGCACCGGGCCAATCATTGGTTACCGAGGATTTTACTGCATGGCGAAAGAAGACAGCTTCGAAATGGAAGGCACTGTCGTCGACACCCTACCCAACACCATGTTCCGTGTGGAGTTGGAAAATGGGCACGTCGTTACCGCGCACATTTCCGGCAAGATGCGTAAGAACTACATCCGCATTCTGACCGGCGACAAGGTACGTGTTGAGTTGACACCATACGACTTGAGCAAAGGGCGCATCACTTACCGCGCTCGTTAATCTCGTCGAATAAAAAACGCCCGGCTAGCCGGGCGTTTTTTATTGCTTACGATTTATGTCTTAAGCCCTCTCTGCCGAAGTTTCAAAATCGAACGTCAGTTCGCCTGCCTCGACATCAACATGCACCACACCGCCATGCTCTGCCAATTCACCAAACAAAATCTCCTCAGCCAGAGGCCGCTTGATTTTGTCTTGAATCAAACGAGTCATCGGCCGCGCACCCATTTGCGCGTCATACCCACGCTCAGCCAGCCAGTCACGCGCTGCATGACTGACCTCCAGCAGCACATGCTTATCTTCCAGTTGCGCCTGCAGTTCGGTAAGAAACTTATCGACGATACTTTTGATCACTTCATGGCTCAAACGACCAAACTGAATGATGGTATCAAGTCGATTACGGAACTCTGGCGTGAAGCTCTTCTTAATGATCTCCATGGTGTCAGAGGCATGATCTTGACGAGTAAAGCCCATGGACGCACGGGCAGCAGTCTCAGCGCCGGCATTGGTGGTCATGATCAGAATGACATTACGAAAATCCGCCTTGCGGCCATTATTGTCAGTCAAGGTGCCGTGATCCATCACCTGCAATAGCAGATTGAAGACTTCCGGGTGCGCCTTCTCGATTTCATCGAGCAG
>JAURXE010000417.1 GCA_030654635.1 Pseudomonas sp. | reverse complement strand
CTGCTCGCGCAGTTGGGCGCCGCGCAAGTTGCCGTAGGCATCGACCAGCTCGGCCAGCAGGCTGACTTGCAGTTGGTTCAGCTCGGCTTCCAGCACCTGGGCCTCGGCGTCGCTGGCGTCCAGCTGGTGTTGAATGCGGCCGAACAAATCCAGCTCCCAAAGCATGTCCAGGCCCAGGTCGTAGCGTTCGCTGCTGGTGCGTTGTTCGGTCTGGCCGGGCAGCTGGCCTTTGCCACCTTCGGCGCTGGCGCGGCTGGTGATAGTCGGCAGCTGCTTGAAGGCCACCTCATCACGCAGGGCGCGGGCCGCCCGCACCCGTGCATAAGCGACGCGCAGGTCGCGGTTTTCCGCCAGGGCTTTGAGTACCAACTGGTTGAGGGTCGGATCGTCGAACTGCTGCCACCAGAGCGATTCGAAGTGGCTGCGGTCATAGGCATCGACTGTGGCGCTGGCGACAGTCGCAGGCGCCGTAACCGGGCTTTGATACTGCGGGCCGACGCTGCAGGCGCTCAGCGCCAAGGCCAATAGGGCCGGGCTAAAGCGCTTCATGACTGCACCTCAACGGTCGCCTGGGCTTGCTGTTTGGCTTGCCGCGCCTCGACAAAGCCGCGAATCAGCACATAGAACACCGGCGTCAGCAGCAGGCCGAAGAAGGTCACCCCGAGCATCCCGCTGAACACCGCCACGCCCATGGCATGGCGCATTTCCGCGCCGGCGCCGCTGGACAACACCAAGGGCACCACGCCCATGATAAAGGCGAAGCTGGTCATCAGAATCGGCCGCAGACGCAGGCGGCAAGCCTGCAGCACGGCGGCGAAGCGGTCCTGGCCTTGCTCCTGTTGCTCCTTGGCAAACTCGACGATCAGGATGGCGTTTTTACAGGCCAGACCGACCAGCACGATCAGGCCGATCTGGGTGAAGATGTTGTTGTCGCCACCGGAAAGAATCACCCCGGTAATCGCCGACAGCAGCGTCATAGGCACAATCAGAATCACCGCCAGCGGCAGGCTCCAGCTTTCGTATTGGGCGGCCAGCACCAAAAAGGCCAGCAGCACGCAGAGCGGGAACACCAGCATGGCGCTGTTGCCGGACAAAATCTTTTGGTAGGTCAGCTCGGTCCACTCATAGCTCATGCCGTTTGGCAGCTCATCTTTGAGTAGTTTTTCCATCGCCGCCTCGGCCTGCCCGGAGCTGTAGCCGGGGGCCGCCGCGCCGTTGATTTC
>JAURXE010000411.1 GCA_030654635.1 Pseudomonas sp. | reverse complement strand
CAGCGGGTAGTTCGCCGCGCGGATGCCATATTGCAAGGCCATGTATAAACAGGTTGGGGTTTTGCCGCAGCGCGAGACGCCCACCAGAATCAAATCGGCCTTGTTGTAGTAGTGGGTGCGGGCGCCGTCGTCGTTATCCAGAGCAAAGTTAACCGCGTCGATCCGCTCCATATAGTTGGAATTGGAGTTAATCGAGTGGGATTTACCGACCGAATAGGAGGAGTGCGAAGTTAACTCTTGCTCCAACGGGGCCAAAAAGCTGGAGAAGATATCGATCATGAAGCCGTCGGATTCGGCCAAAATATCGCGAATATCTTGATTGACCACGGTGTCGAAAATAATCGGCCGAGCCCCGTCGTTGAGGGCGGCAGCGTTGATTTGCTGTACCATGGCGCGGGCTTTTTCAACACTGTCGATGTAGGGGCGGGTGAGCTTGCTGAAAGTAATATTTTCAAATTGGGCCAGTAGACTCTGACCGAGTGCTTCGGCTGTTATGCCGGTACCATCGGAGATGAAAAAAGCAGATCGTTTCATTTGCGCCAAAGGCCTTAAGGTTGTGACGATTCTTGGCTATCATGGACCGCGCATTTAGCGGCCCTTACCGGACGGCATTGTTACTTATTTTTAAGGGGCCGACCACCGCAGCACCGAGCGTCTCGGTTAACAGACTGCCGATATGCTGAGTTTATCCAATAGCTGCCTTTTCAAAACATCACTGGAGAGATCACCTTGGTAGATTACGTAGTTTCCCTCGATAAGCTCGGCATCGCTGATGTTGAGCATGTAGGGGGCAAGAACGCATCCCTCGGCGAGATGATCAGCAATCTTGCTGGCGCCGGTGTATCGGTTCCCGGTGGTTTTGCCACCACGGCTCAGGCTTATCGTGACTTTCTTGAGCTCAGCGGCCTGAATGAGCAAATTCATGCGGCGCTGGACGCGCTGGATGTCGATGACATCAATGCGCTGTCTAAGACCGGCGCACAAATTCGCCAATGGGTGATGGATGCCGAGTTCCCCGAGCGTTTAAACAGCGAAATCCGCACTGCATTTGCCGAAATGTCCGCCGGCAACCCGCACATGGCCGTCGCCGTGCGTTCATCGGCAACCGCCGAAGACTTGCCCGACGCCTCCTTTGCTGGCCAGCAAGAAACCTTTTTGAATATCTGTGGCGTCGAGAACGTGATCCGCGCCGCCAAAGAAGTCTTCGCCTCGCTGTTCAATGATCGCGCCATCGCCTATCGCGTGCATCAGGGCTTTGACCATAAGTTGGTCGCCTTGTCGGCCGGCGTGCAGCGCATGGTGCGCTCCGAAACCGGCACTGCCGGGGTGTTGTTTACGCTGGACACCGAGTCGGGTTTTCGCGACGTGGTGTTTATCACCGGCGCCTACGGCTTGGGCGAAACCGTGGTGCAGGGCGCGGTCAACCCGGACGAGTTTTATGTGCACAAGCAAACCCTGGAGGCCGGTCGCCCAGCGATCTTGCGCCGTAACTTGGGTAGCAAAGCGATCAAGATGATCTACGGCGACGAAGCCAAGGCCGGCAAGTCGGTCAAGGTAGTTGATGTTGAGCACGCCGATCGCGCACGTTTTTGCTTGAGCGATGCCGAGGTCACCGAGTTGGCCAAGCAGGCGCTGATCATCGAGAAGCACTACGGCCGGCCGATGGACATCGAATGGGCCAAAGATGGCGATGACGGCAAGCTTTACATCGTCCAGGCTCGTCCGGAAACCGTCAAAAGCCGCACCAATATCAATGTTATGGAGCGCTACCTGCTCAAAGAGAAAGGCACTGTCCTGGTCGAAGGCCGCGCCATCGGTCAGCGCATCGGCGCCGGCAAGGTGCGGGTGATTCACGACGTTTCCGAGATGGATAAAGTCCAGCCGGGCGATGTGTTGGTCTCCGATATGACCGACCCGGATTGGGAGCCGGTGATGAAGCGCGCCAGCGCCATCGTCACCAATCGCGGCGGGCGTACCTGTCACGCGGCCATTATTGCCCGTGAACTGGGTATTCCGGCGGTGGTCGGTTGCGGCAATGCGACCCACATTTTGCAAGACGGTCAGGGCGTTACCGTGTCCTGCGCCGAGGGTGACACTGGCTTTATCTTCGAAGGCGAGCTGGGTTTTGATATCCGCAAGAATTCCGTCGATGCGATGCCGGATCTACCGTTCAAGATCATGATGAACGTCGGTAACCCCGACCGTGCCTTCGATTTTGCTCAGCTGCCCAATGAAGGTGTGGGTCTGGCGCGG
>JAURXE010000405.1 GCA_030654635.1 Pseudomonas sp. | reverse complement strand
AGAAATAGCTAGTCAACCCAGTGCCCGCTTCTGGCCCAGGCTGTGTAAAAACGCTGGCAACAATCTTGCTATGATTTGATCAGGCTTCATCTCAGCAGGAAATGCCAGTGCGGCGATTCATTCAAGGTGAAAGTCGGGCTCAAGTTACCTTGCTCCCAGATAGCTTGGATGACTATGTGACGGACACTAACCCAGTGCGGGTAGTCGATGTCTTCGTCGGTGAACTCGACCTAGGCAAACTGGGTTTTGAAGGTGTTGTACCGGCGGAAGCAGGTAGACCCGCTTACCATCCAGCTGACCTGCTGAATGGTTGACCCTGACTCGAAGTTCGGGACCATCTGGGAAGTAGCGGCCGATTACTGGGGCGAAGCACCTTACCCAACAGTGACCGCTATCGGCGTGACCTGGCTTTCTGGCTTCGACTTCGACTTCGAAATCAAGGTGATCGCCAAGCTGCCAGTATAAAGCCTGGATCAGTCCTTCCCTCGACGGCTAAGGGGGGGCTGACAGCTAAGCAAGTAGCCAGGGTGTCTCTGGTGGGAAATGCTTCGTAGTTTCCACCCTACGCGATCTTTGGAGTTTTGTAGGGTGGACAACGTTTACTTGTCCACCAGCTTCTGTGACAAATCCAGACACGCAACGCTGTCCTCAATCGAGCCGATAGCTGGCCAGTTCCAGCGGTGTCAGCAAGCGCAGGTTCTTCGGGTCGATCGACTGCATGTCGTTCGCCAGGCTGCTGGGGATGTTCATTTCTTTGAAGTAGGCGGCAGGGCTGTAGCGCGAAGCATTGCCGGCCTGGTTGGCCAGGGCGGAGTCGCCATTGGCGAAGTAGGGGCGGTGGATGCCGACATAGCCGCGCACGGTTTTGTCGTGGCCGGCGGCGAGCAGGTAGACGCAGCTGCCTTGGCACACGGCGCTGACCGGTACCAAGGTGTCGAAGCCGGCTTCGCGCAGCAGGCGGCCCATCTTGATGGCTTCCGGCACGCTGCCGCCGATGTTGTCCAGCAGCGCGAGCTTCTTGGCATATTTGCCGGGGTTGGCCGTGAGGCCTTTGAGCAGGGCTTCGTAGTCGCCGGGGGCAATGTCTTCCGAGACGCTGACGGCGAGGATGCGCCCGGCGCTTTTGTGCTGCACGGCCTGCACCTCAACCTTGCCAATTGCCGCCGCCGAGGCAAGCAGGCTGATGCACAGTAGGGTGGCGCGGATAGCTTTACGGCGCATAAAACAGGCACGTCCTACACAGGGATTGGCGGTTATTTCGTTGGCGACCTGCCGCTTACCAGCAGGTGGGCGACTTAGAACTTTTCTTTCGGCCCCAGATAGCGCCATTCATTCAGTGGCAGCTTGGCCATCGGCACGCCGCCAATACGGATGCGTTTGAGGTTGATGACCTTCAAGCCAACGGCTTCGCACATATGGCGAATCTGCCCAGGCAGTGGGTTTTTCAGGGCGAAGCGCAGGCGGGTTTCGTTTTGCCAGCTGACCTTGCAGGGCATCAGCGGTTTGCCGCGAAAGTTCAGGCCGTGGGCCAGGCGCTTGAGACCGTGCGAGACCAGCTCGCCGCTGACTTCGACAATGAACTCTTGCTCAAGCTTGTTGATGTCTTCGTTGAGCTTGCGCGACACGCTGAAATTCTGCGTGAACACCTGCAGGCCGCAGGCGTCGGTGTCCAGGGGCAGGCACATGGTCAGACGCTCAAAATGCCGATGCAGTGGGCGAATCGCCGAGAGGTCGGCGGCTGCCTGGGTTTCTTTGCGCAGCAGTTTTAAGGCGTCGTCCGCGACCATGCCCACCGGCTTGTGCACTATCAGGGTGATCGGCTCTTGCTGGGTGAGCACGGCGTCCGGGTGCAGGACGACCAGCTGCTGTTCAACCTTGAATTGCGGCTCTTCGATGACCTGGCCGTCCACCGTGACCCAGCCACCTTCGATATAGAGTTCGGCTTCGCGGCGCGAGCAGCCTACTTGTTCGGCCAGGCGTTTGGAGAGGCGAATCGGATCAGTCATGCTGTTGGCCGCAAATTGGGGGGAGCTGCATTGTAATCGCCAGCGCCGGCTTGTGCGCAGCAATAGTGCTTCGCGGCGGCGTGAAAGTGCTTGGTCGCGCGCCAGTGGCACAGTTAATCAGCAAATTGCCGGGCCACTGTTACTGGGCGCTGGCCAGCGGCCTTCGTATACTGGCCGACTACATAAGGAGATGGTTGTGTCACAGGCAAAAGCGCAAGTGCAGGCAATGCTCTGTTTGGTGGTGGCGATGGCCCTGTGGGGCTCCTCGTTTATCGCCCTGAAGCTGGCCTTCAGCGAATTACCGCCGCTGTGGGTGATCTTCGCCCGCATGGCGCTGGGCAGTCTGGTGTTTTTACTGGCCTGGCGCTGGCGCGGACGCCTGGAGTATCGCGCCGGTGACTGGAAGTACCTGCTGGGGCTGGCGGTGTGCGAGCCCTGTTTGTATTTCGTGTTTGAGGCCATCGCCCTGCAAAACACCAGCGCCGCCCAGGCCGGGATGATTACCGCCTTGTTGCCCTTGCTGGTGGCAATGGGCGCTTTTGTGTTTTTGCGCGAGCAGATCAGCCGTGCTTCCTGGGCCGGATTTTTGTTGGCGGTGGTTGGCGCGGTGTGGTTGAGCATCGGCGGGGTGGCCGATGCCCACGGGCCGGCGCCGTTACTGGGGAATTTTTTCGAGTTCCTCGCCATGCTCTGCGCCATGGGTTACACCCTGATCCTGAAGTTTCTCTCGGAGCGTTATTCGGCGTTTTTGCTGACGGCCATGCAGGCCTTTGTCGGTGCGCTGTTCTTTTTGCCCGTGGCGCTGTGGAGCGCGCCGTTACCCACGGTCATCAGTGCCCAGGGCTTGGGCGCGGTGGTCTATCTCGGCTTGGTGGTGACGGTGGGCGCCTATGGGCTGTACAACTTTGCCGTGAGCCGACTGCCCGCCAGCCAGGCCTCGGCCTTCGTCAACTTGATTCCGCTGTTTACCTTGTTGTTTGCGGTGGTGCTGCTGGGCGAGCGGTTGGCTGGTCAGCAAGTGTTCGGCGCACTCTTGGTGTTTGCCGGCGTGGCGCTGAGCCAGTGGCGTAGCCGAGTACCGGCGCCAGTAGCGGGAATTTTGGATTGAGATTGCTTAGCGGTTGCAGGACGATTTTGCAGGGTGGGCTTCAGCCCACCCTGCTTTTGCTGCAATCGCGACCCCGGCTGAGTTAAAGACCTACGGCGCGCAAATCCAACTTGCCGTCTTTTAGCGGCGGGCACCAGAAGTAGCTGCCGGTCAGAGGCCGGGTGAACTGGAACAGGCCATCCACAATGCCGTCTTCAGCGCCGACCATGCGCTTGAGTTGCGCCTCGAACGCCGCCACCGAACAGCCAAAGGCGCTGAACATAAAACCGGCCTGGCCGGCGTTGGCCCACGGCATTGAGCGGCGCAGCACGAAAGCTTCCGGTTCGAAGCTTTCTTGGGCGGTGCGCTTGACGTGGGCGGATTCCGGGGCGTCTTCGAGCTCTTCGTTATCGCTCTTGCGCCGGCCGATGGCGTGGTCCTGGGCCTGGTCGGACATGGCCTCAAACGCCGGCATGTCATGCAACCACTGTTGCAGGGCGACAAAGCTGCCGCCATCCAGGCCTTCGCCTTGATCCTTAACAATGGCTGCGGTCAGCGCCGCCATGCCGACCGGGTTTTCGGTGCCGTCTTCATAGCCGGTTAGATCCAGCCCGGTTTTGTACTTGAAGGCCTCGACCTGTTGCTCAAGCACGAAGGCGCCGGCCAGGACTTGCTCAATGTGGCGCGTCAGGTGAATCAACTCGCCTCGCTCATCTTCACGCAGCCAGCAACACAGGGCGCTGGGAGTGGCCGGAATATCGCAGCCGGGCAGGGCGTAGCTGGGGAAATCATGCAAGCCATCAATCGAGTGACCAAGGGCTAGTATCAGCGATTGGCCCAGGCCGATCACCATGCGTGTGCCGTCCGCCAGTTGGCTCAGGCGTAACAAGGCCGCCGATAGATCGGCATTCGGCAGTGCATGGAAAAACAAGTAGCTGGCGAACTTGGGAATTGGGGCGAGTATGCCCGCTTGTACGTTGTCCATCGAAGCTCCTTGGCGGGCCTGTTGGCCGGCGTTGGCGGATCGCCGTGCGGATCGCACGGCGGGATGCTGTCAGGTTTAAAGACCTTTGGTTTGCTGCGCCAGCATATCCAGCGCCACGGCTTCGGCGATGCGCACGCCATCGACCCCGGCCGAGAGAATCCCGCCGGCATAACCTGCGCCTTCACCGGCCGGGTAGAGGCCCTTGATATTCAGGCTTTGCAGGTTGTCGCCACGGGTGATGCGCAGCGGCGAGGAGGTGCGGGTTTCGATGCCGGTTAGCACCGCGTCATGCATGGCAAAGCCGCGAATTTGTTTTTCAAACGCCGGCAAGGCCTCACGAATCGCCTCGATGGCGAAGGCCGGCAAGGCGCTGGCCAAATCGACCAGGTGCACGCCGGGTTTGTAAGACGGCTCGACGCTGCCGATAGCGGTGGAGGCGCGCCCAGCAATAAAGTCGCCAACCAATTGCGCCGGCGCCTCGTAGGTGCTGCCGCCCAGCACATAGGCATGGGACTCCAGGCGCTCTTGCAGCTCGATGCCGGCCAGCGGGCCACCGGGGAAATCCTGCTCAGGCGTGATGCCGACCACGATGCCGGCGTTGGCATTGCGTTCGTTACGCGAGTATTGGCTCATGCCGTTGGTGACCACTCGATTGGGCTCGGAGGTGGCCGCCACCACGGTGCCGCCGGGGCACATGCAGAAGCTGTAGACCGCCCGGCCATTTTTGGCGTGGTGCACCAGTTTGTAGTCGGCGGCACCAATTTTCGGGTGACCGGCAAATTTGCCCAGGCGGGCGCGG
>JAURXE010000401.1 GCA_030654635.1 Pseudomonas sp. | reverse complement strand
ATAATCTGACCCCTGCGTCTGATCTTGTAAAAAGCGGCATTCAGTTTACCCGAGCCACTCGTGGCCCGCCCGCTTATTCATAGAAAGCTAATACAGCAAGCTATTCACGATTCGTTATTTTTGAGGTGCCAAGTGGCCCGTTCCAAGACTAGCCAGAACTGGCTTAGAGAGCATTTCAACGACCCCTTCGTGAAGATGGCGCAAAAGGACGGCTATCGTTCGCGCGCCAGCTACAAGCTGCTGGAGATCCAGGAGAAAGATCGGATTTTGCGTCCCGGCAATATCGTCATCGATCTGGGGGCCGCCCCCGGTGGTTGGTCGCAAGTCACCAGTCGGGTGCTGGGCGATAAGGGGCGGTTGATTGCCTCGGATATTCTGGAAATGGACAGCATCGAGGATGTGACCTTTATTCAGGGCGACTTCACCGAAGAGGCGGTGCTGGCGCAGATCCTGGCGGCCGTCGGCAATCAGCCGGTTGACCTTGTGATTTCTGATATGGCCCCCAATATGAGTGGGGTAAGGATGGCTGATCAGGCGCGCGCGATGTATCTGTGCGAGTTGGCGCTGGATCTGGCCGGACAAGTGTTGCGCCCAGGTGGTGATTTTCTGATCAAGATTTTCCAAGGTGAAGGCTTTGATCAGTACCACAAGCAGGTGCGGCAAATGTTCGCGAAGGTGCAGATGCGCAAGCCGCTCTCCTCGCGGGATCGCTCGCGCGAACAGTACCTACTGGCACGCGGATTTCGTGGTGGCGCAAGCGTGGAATAAGCGCACTTTAGTCTGTGACTGATTAGCCAATATGGTTGCTGGTCAGTGCGGCAGAGGCGATGGATTCATAAAGGGTTACAGACGGCGCCTGCCAGTGGTGGGGGTTGTGTAGTAAGTTAGGCAGGTAAATCAACCAGCCGTCATGCGAAGCACGGTCCCAGCGCGCGGCCTGCTACAGAGGGTAGCTAATTGAACGATATGGCAAAAAACCTGATCCTTTGGGTGATTATCGCTGCTGTCCTAGTGACGGTAATGAGCAATTTCTCCGGCCAGCCTGAGAGTCATAAGCTCAATTATTCCGACTTCATTCAGCAAGTTCAGGAAGGCAAGGTTAAAGAGGTGACCGTCAACGGCTACCTGATCAAAGCCAAGAGTACTGATGGCAGCACCTTCGAGATTGTCCGCCCGGCGATTGCCGATAACGGCCTGATCAAGGATCTGATGGATAACAATGTCGCCATCGTTGGTGAGCAGCCTGAGCAGCAAAGTATCTGGATGCAGTTGCTGGTGGCGAGCTTCCCGATCCTGGTGATGATTGCCGTATTTATGTTCCTGATGCGCCAGATGCAGGGCGGCGCAGGCGGTAAAGGCGGGCCGATGAGCTTTGGCAAGAGCAAGGCGCGCTTGCTTTCCGAGGATCAGGTTAAAACCACTTTTGCTGACGTCGCCGGTTGCGATGAGGCCAAAGAAGAAGTCAGTGAGTTGGTCGAGTTTCTGCGCGATCCAGGCAAGTTTCAGCGCTTGGGTGGGCGTATTCCTCGTGGCGTGCTGATGGTTGGCTCGCCAGGTACCGGTAAAACCCTGCTGGCCAAAGCCGTTGCCGGTGAGGCCAAGGTGCCGTTCTTTACTATCTCTGGTTCCGATTTTGTCGAGATGTTTGTCGGTGTGGGTGCCAGCCGTGTGCGCGACATGTTCGAGCAGGCGAAGAAGCA
>JAURXE010000400.1 GCA_030654635.1 Pseudomonas sp. | reverse complement strand
ACATCGGTCACTTCCGCGCTGCCGGTAAGTTGCTGGAAAAAGTCGAAGGCACCCTGCCGACTCGCCTGTGGCTCTCGCCGCCGACCAAGATGGATGCCCATCAGCTGACCGAAGAAGGCTACTACGGCATCTTCGGCAAAGCTGGCGCCCGCTTGGAAATGCCCGGCTGCTCGCTGTGCATGGGTAACCAGGCACGGGTTGAGCCGAACTCCACAGTAGTATCGACCTCGACCCGTAACTTCCCGAACCGCTTGGGTGATGGTGCCAACGTGTACCTGTCCTCGGCTGAACTGGCTGCCGTCGCGGCAATCACCGGCAAACTGCCGACGGTTGAAGAGTACATGGTCTACGCGGCCGACATCGACAGCATGGCTGCCGATGTTTACCGCTACCTGAGCTTCGACCAGATCGCCGAGTTCCGTGAAGCTGCAGCGAACGCCACTATCCCGGTCGTTCAAGCTTAAGGTTCTAACGCTGTCGAAAAGCCCCGCTTAGTGCGGGGCTTTTTTTTGCATAAGTGATTGGCAAATAGAGCCTAAGTAGTTAGCGTACCGACAGTTTTAACTGTTCAACCATCAGGAGAATTACCATGAAAAAGCTGATCCTTACCGCCTGTTGCCTGCTGAGCCTGACGGGCTGTTCAAGTGAATACATCATTGCCACCACCGACGGTCAGTTGATCACCACTGATGGCAAACCGAAGCTGGATGAAGATACTGGCATGTACCGTTTTGAAGACAGCCAAGGCCGTGATCAGCAGATCCAAAAATCTACGGTCAAGCAAATTCTCGAACGTTAAAAGCACCTGTATACGCCTATCGAACCCCGCCTCGTGCGGGGTTTTGTGTTTATCCACGGCGTTAAAAGTAACGCTGGCATATCGCTTGCAGTGCCTTTGTTAACTCTTACCTGCCAACGGCGGCAGGCACAAAGCAGACAATGGCGTCGCTCAAAGGTCGGGAATCTCCTGGCTGGACAGTGATTTTTTGTGCTTAAACGGAAAACTGCAATGAACGATGCTCACCCGCACAGCCGCACCGACAGTCTCGCCTGGGTTGCCGGCTCCGACGCCCCAGAAAAGAGCGTGATTAACCTGG
>JAURXE010000587.1 GCA_030654635.1 Pseudomonas sp. | reverse complement strand
GGTGCCTGGGCGTACGCCAGTCACGCCGCACGCACGACCAACCATTTTCTGCGCCAGGGTAAAACCCTTGGTGCTTTCGGCTGGTTGCTCGGGCTTCTTGAACAGATCAACTGGACCCAGGCCCAGCTCGGCGCGGGCTTTGTCGGTCAAGCCGCGACCAATGATCAGCGGAATACGGCCACCGGCGCGAACTTCGTCCAACAACACTGGAGTCTTCAGTTCGAAGGTGGTGATCACCTCGTCGGTGCCGTGCTTGCAGACTTTGCCGGCGTATGGGTAGACGTCAATCACGTCGCCCATATTGATGTTGCTGACATCGAATTCGATCGGCAGGGCGCCGGCGTCTTCCATGGTGTTGTAGAAAATTGGCGCGATCTTGCTGCCGAAGCAGAAACCACCGGCACGCTTGTTCGGTACGTTCGGGATGTCGTCGCCGAACAACCACAGCACCGAGTTGGTGGCCGATTTGCGCGACGAGCCAGTACCAACCACGTCGCCAACGTAGGCAACCGGGACGCCTTTGGCGCGCATTTCAGCGATCAATTTCAACGGACCAATGGCGCCTTGTTGCTCAGGCACTATGCCGTCGCGGGCCATCTTCAGCATGGCCAGGGCGTGCAGCGGAATATCCGGGCGTGACCAGGCATCGGGAGCCGGCGACAGGTCGTCGGTGTTGGTCTCGCCGGTGACCTTGAACACGGTCAGGGAGATCTTTTCAGCAGTGGCTGGGCGGTTTTTGAACCACTCGCCGTCAGCCCAGGAAGCCAGTACGGCCTTGGCGTTGGCATTGCCAGCTTTGGCTTTTTCGGCCACGTCGTGGAACGCATCAAACATCAGCAGGGTGTGCTTGAGTTGCGCGGCGGCAACTTCAGCCAGCTCGGCGTTGTCGAGCAGTTCAACCATGGTGGCGATGTTGTAGCCGCCTTGCATGGTGCCCAGCAGTTCAACGGCGCGTTGCTTGCTGATCAGCGGGGTAGACGCTTCGCCTTTGGCGACAGCAGACAGAAAACCGGCCTTAACATAAGCCGCTTCATCCACGCCGGACGGTACGCGATTGGTGATCAGGTCAACCAGGAAAGCTTCTTCACCAGCCGGTGGGTTTTTCAGCAGCTCTACCAGAGCTGCGGTTTGTTCGGCGTTCAGCGGCTGGGGCACGATGCCCTGAGCGGCACGCTCTTCAACATGTTTGCGATAGGCTACGAGCACGGTTATTACCCTCATCAGTGGTCCCGGCCGGTTGTCCGGGACGCGCATCCAGAAATCACTGAACCATGCGTCGTACGGCTTTTTGAGCCGCTTGACCAAGGTTTCAGTGCCTCCAACAAGTAGAAGCTGTTTTCAAAGTTTTACGCCGCAGGTAAAGCCTGATGAGGGCTGCGTTTAAGGCTGTGAACGAATCTGAGAACCTTAAACACGTATTCCTGGCGGATCAGAGAGTTGGCCATTTACCTTGCTGAGCAACCCGCAAAAGTTGTTCAACGCCTCTCTGTCTGTGCTCGTGACGCTTTGAAAACAGCTTCTAGCGGACATTGGCGCCTAAGACAGGCACCTAAAATGGCCCGTCGATTCTACTGGATGTTGGCGCTAAAGTTAAGCTGCAAAGCCAAGCCCTGCGTGGTACCTGCCTAGACAAAAGGCTAAGATGGTCATCGCTTTTCTTCGCTGTGTATCGACTCGCCATGTCCACTCAATCCATCAAGACGCCTTGCGTCGGCCTCTGTTCCACTGTTTACGGTGATTTAGTCTGCCGTGGCTGTAAGCGTTTTCATCACGAAGTGGTGAATTGGAATCTGTATGGCGACGAGGCCAAACGCGCGGTGTTGCGGCGTCTGGAAGTCCTGCTGGTGCAGGTCATGCAGGGCAAAATTGCGGTGTTTGATCCTGCGCGTTTACGTCTGCAGCTCGAGCAGCGGGCGATTCGTTTTGTGCCCCAGCAGTCACCCTATTGCTGGGCCTATTTGTTGATAGTGCGGGGCGCGCGGGTGATCAGTCAGCTTGAAGCTTACGGTTTGGTGCTGCTACCGGAGTTTCGCAACTGGTCTCTGCCCGAGTTACGCGATGCGATTGACCGCGAATTCTTTTTGCTCTCAGAGGCGCACTACGAGCGCTACATTGCCCCGCAGTTTTTGCGTGAAGGGCTGCAGGAGGACGCTTGAGTCTGTGCCTTGAATTTTTTGCATAAAAAAAGCCGCTCAGGAGCGGCTTTTTTTACGCGGGTGACTTAATGCTGTGCGACCAGTTCTTCTAAGTGGTCAATCACATCATCAGGCTTGAGCACCAGTACATCGCTGTCCAAGGTGTCCAGGATCACTTCTGCGGTGTTGCCGATCAGTGCGCCGGAGATGCCGGTGCGGGCCACGGTGCCGATTACGGTGAGCACGGCCTTGAGCTTGCTGGCCGTAAAGGGGATCAGCACATCCGCGGGGCCTTCTTCGATATGCAGGCACTCGGGGGCGAGGGGCAGTTCGTTGAGGAAGGCTTGGCAGTTGTTTTTATAGCGCGCCTCAATGCTTTCCTTTAACTGGAAAGTTGGATCGGCGGCCGACAGCATGGGTGACGGATAAGCGCTGACCACGTGCAGCACACCTTGGGCCAGCTCGGCAATGTCAAAGCCATGGCTGATAATGCTGCTGTGCAGCGCGCGATGCTCACCGTCGGCATTGCCGGCATCCACTGCTGCTAGCACTGTGCCGTTAGTCCAGGGTTGATCCGACTTGACCATCAGTACCGGGGCTGGGCTGTAGCGCAGCAGCTTCCAGTCATCAGGCGTTAGTAATAGTTTTTTAAGCGGATTGTCAGGTGTGTGCTGCTTGATAATCAGGCCGCAACCTTCGGCTTGCTGCGCGGCGATAATGGTTTGGTGAATACTGTTTAGCCAGCTTTGCTGGGTGCTGACACTAAAGCCTTCGGCGCTAAGGCTGGTAGCGAGCGCATCAAGATCTGCTTGGTGATCATGGTTTTTTTCGCAAATCAGAAGATGCAGGTGCGACTCGGTCACTTCAGCGATCAGCTTGGCGCGCTTGAGGGCCAAGCCATCTGGCTGGTGCGGTTGGATTACAACCAGAATGCTGCGAATGGCCTGCATGATCATCTCCCTGAGAATATTTTCTTTAATTATTTTAGTCAGTTTCTGCTGCGCCAAGCCTGATGCACATCAAGTTCTTGCGGCTTCTCGGCCGCTGTCAGCGCTGCATAAGTCCGTATAATGCTTGGCTTTTATGACTGCGGCTAGCGGACGCTGGTTGACCGTTGCTGTGGATCTGCAGATTAGCTCGATCAGCGCATGGGTAAGAGTCTGTGTGTGGGTTGTTTGGGAGTGATGGGTCATGAATTTTCCAGATATTCAGCAGTTCTTAGGCTGTCCAACACCGCAAGCTTGGGTTGCGGCGGCGTTGGCTGATCAAGAAACGTTGCTGCTGGATCACAAGAACTGCGAATTCAAAGCCGCCTCAACGGCGTTGAGTTTGATGGCCAAGTACAGCGGTCATGTTGAGATCACTGAGGCCATGCCGCGCCTAGCCCGTGAAGAGTTGGTGCACTACGAACAAGTGCAGCGTCTGATGAAGCGTCGCCAAATCGCGCATCGCCCGTTGTCGGCCAGTCGCTATGCCTCGGGATTGCGCAAGCTGGTGCGCAGCCACGAGCCAGTCAAGCTGGTCGA
>JAURXE010000387.1 GCA_030654635.1 Pseudomonas sp. | reverse complement strand
AGTTGCGCTTCATGATTGAGGTGATTTCCACCGCGGCGGTGCCTTCATCCTTCATCCGTCCCAGGCGCAGGCAGCCTTGCAGGGCCAGGGTGATTTCGGTCTGCATGTCGGCCAGCTTCTTCTGGATCAACTGATTGGCTGCCAGCGGCCGGCCGAATTGCTTACGGTCCAGGCAGTACTGGCGCGCCGTGTGCCAGCAGGCTTCAGCGGCGCCCAGCGCGCCCCAGCTGATGCCATAACGGGCCGAGTTCAGGCAGGTGAACGGGCCTTTCAAACCGCGCACATCGGGGAAGGCGTTTTCTTCCGGGCAGAACACGTTGTCCATGACGATTTCGCCGGTGATCGAGGCGCGAAGCCCGACCTTGCCGTGAATCACCGGGGCGCTCAGGCCTTGCCAGCCTTTCTCGAGCACGAAGCCGCGGATCTCGCCGGCGTCATCCTTGGCCCAGACCACGAACACATCGGCGATCGGGCTGTTGGTGATCCAGATCTTGGCGCCGCTCAAGCGATAGCCACCGTCGACTTTCTTGGCGCGGGTAATCATCGAACCGGGATCGGAGCCGTGGTCGGGTTCGGTCAAGCCGAAGCAGCCGATGAACTCACCGCTGGCCAATTTGGGCAGGTACTTTTGCTTGGTGGCTTCGTTACCGAACTCGTTGATCGGCACCATCACCAGGGAGGATTGCACGCTCATCATCGAGCGATAGCCTGAGTCGATGCGCTCCACTTCGCGGGCGATCAGACCGTAGCTGACATAGTTCAGGCCGCTGCCACCGTAAACTTCCGGGATAGTCGCGCCGAGCAGGCCGGTTTCGCCCATCTCACGGAAGATTGCCGGGTCGGTGTATTCCTTGCGGAAGGCTTCCAACACCCGTGGCGCCAGCTTGTCTTGGGCGAACTGCTGAGCGCTGTTGCGGATCATGCGTTCTTCGTCGCTCAGTTGCTGATCGAGCAACAGTGGGTCTTCCCAGTTGAAGCTTGCCTTGCCGGCCATAATCCAATCCTCAAGAGTTGCGCGATGATGGCCTGCACGCAGCGAGCGGCAGGCGAAAGTTCGTATGAGTTAAGCCTAGCCAGCTGCGGCTTGTCCGACAACCGAGGAATTCGCACGCCGTTGTGCTAATTTCGCACTTCGAAGCGGGTTTTTAGTCCCGATAAACCGCTTTAAAGTGCAGCATCCGCATAAAAGACCTGAAGTACGCCACAAAATCACCCTACAAAGATTCAACACGCAAAAGGGGCATAGCCCAGGAAACCCAGCATGCGCCGCAAAATCCCCAGTACCACCGCCCTGATCAGCTTCGAAGCCGCCGCCCGGCATCAGAGCTTTACCAAGGCCGCCGATGAACTGGCCCTGACCCAGAGCGCCATCTGCCGGCAGATCGCCGGGCTGGAGGCCTTTCTCGGTATCGAGTTGTTCCGCCGCTCGCGGCGTGGGGTCAAGCTCACCGAAGCCGGCTTGTCGTACAGCCGGCGGGTGGCTGCGCAGTTGGATGCGGTGGAGCGCGATGCCCTGGCGGTGATGGGCCAACCGGGCGCCGGCAGCCTGGAACTGGCGGTGGTGCCGACCTTTGGCACCCAATGGCTGCTGCCTCGCTTGAAACAATTTCAGGCGTTGCACCCGCAAGTGACGGTCAACCTGACCAACCGCACGCGGCCCTTCCTGTTTGCCGACACCGAACTGGACGCCGCCATCTACTTTGGCGATGCCGACTGGTCGGGCACCGAAGCCTATTTCCTGATGCCCGAGAATTTGCTGCCAGTGTGCAGCCCAGCCCTATTGGGCGAGCAGGATCAACTGAGCGCCGAGCAGATCGCCAACCTGCCGCTGCTGCAACAAAGCACCCGCCCCTATGCCTGGCGCCAGTGGTTCAATGCCCAAGGTTTGAACATTCCGCGCGACATGAGCGGGCCGCGTTATGAGCTGTTTTCGATGCTGGCGCAGGCGGCGATGCACGAGATGGGCATCGCCCTGATCCCGCCGTTTTTGATCCAGCGCGAACTGGCCGAGGGTCGCCTAGTGATCGCCCATCAGTACAGCGTGCAGAACGACAAGGGGTATTACCTGATGGTGCCGCAGCGCAAGGTCGAGTCCGCCACGCTACAGGCGTTTCGTGACTGGCTGCTGGGGGCAGCGACTGAGTATCGTCAGCAAGCCGGCATCAACCCGCCGAGTTAACCGGCCAGGCAATGACAAACAGGCTTGCGCGCTTGTCGGCCTGTGCGGCGGGTCATCCTCCACAGCGTGCGCGCGTACAGCAGCGAGTCGGCGGGCAACATCTCGAAGCACTCCGGCTGTGCCGCCAGTGCACACTTGGCTTTACCCTAAGCACTGACATGACTGACAGCCCCCTGGAGTTGCTCTGATGATTACCCGCGGCTTACTCGATCAATTGCTTAAATCCGGCCAACAAGCGCTGCAAGGCAACAACCCGCCGGCGCGCCAAGGCAACTCTGCGCCGTCTGCCGGCGGTGGCCTGAGCGACTTACTCGGCGGCGGCGGGCTTGGCAGTTTGCTCAGCGGTGCCGGCGGCGGTGCCCTGGCGGCGGGTGCCATGGGCTTGCTGATGGGCAATAAAACCGCTCGCAACCTGGGTGGCAAAGCCCTGACCTATGGTGGTTTGGCCGCCCTTGGCGTGCTGGCCTATAAAGCCTATGGCAACTGGCAAAGCCAGCAAGGCGGCGCGGCGCAGCCGGAACCGCAAACCGTTGATCGGCTGCCGGCGCTGGCCGCCGAACAACACAGCCAGGCCATTCTCAAAGCGCTGGTGGCCGCCGCCAAAGCAGACGGCCATGTCGATGCCCGCGAGCGGCAGTTGATTGAGGGCGAGTTCAGCAAGCTCAGCAGCGATCCGCAGTTACAACACTGGCTGAGCGCCGAACTGAACAAACCGCTGGACCCGGTCGAGGTGGCTAGCGCCGCCAGCACACCGGAAATGGCCGCCGAGATGTACCTGGCCAGCGTGCTGCTGGTCGACCAGGAGCATTTTATGGAGCGCGCGTACCTGGACGAACTGGCCCGCCAGCTCAAGCTCGATCCTGCCCTCAAGCTGGAGCTGGAAGCGCAGGTCAAGCAGGCCGCAACTCAAGGCTGAGGTTTATCCTGCTCCGCCTGGCCAACGTGCGCCCCACGCCCGTCGGCCAAGTCCTGTAAGTCCGGCGCAATCGGCAGGCGTTTGAACATGCTGATATCGCTGCCGCCGGTATTGCCAACCGGCACCACGCCCACGGCCGAGCCCAGCCCGCCGAGCACAATCCGCAGCAACTGACCGACCGCCGCCCACACCCGGCGCCGGCTGACCTCGACTTTAAACATCAGCCAATGCACCTGCACATGGAGCAACACCTCCAACTGGCCCAGCACATGGGCGCGCTGCAGATGGATGAACGCGGCCTCCCGCCGACCTTCGACGAGCAGCCCTTTGGCCTGGCTTATCTCGGCCACGAAGGCCAACTTGCGAAGCGACTGCATGGGCAAACCTCCAGGCGCAGCTATGCGCCGCAACATGACTTAATGCCCGGCCACACCACCGAGCAACACGCCGTAGGACTGCAGAAATTCCACGCTGCCGTGAAAGATCAAACCAACCCCCATGGCCGCCACAAAGAAACCGACGATCCGGGTCGCGGCGTCGATGCCTTGCGGGCCGATTTTAGTCAGGATGTTTTTCGCATAGCGCAGCGATAAATACACCGTCAGCATGGTGGCTACCATCGCCAGCACCACCGCTGCGCCCGACAACAAGGCCCGCTCGGAAGCCTTGATGGTGCTGGTCAGGCCGATCACCGTGGCAATCGCGCCGGGGCCGAACATGATCGGCATCGCCATCGGAATAAAGGCAATATCCTGCGAGCCATTGCCGCCCTTGGGGATCAAATTGCTATTGGCCGAGGGGGCGAACAGCTCAAAGCCGATGCGCATCAAAATCACCCCGCCCACCACCCGCACCATGCTCAACGGCACATCAAACAGGCGCAGCAATAGGTTGCCGAAGATCAGGAAGAAGAACATCAGTAACAACGCGTACAGGCAAGCCTTGCGCGCCACCCGGCGGTGCTCGGCGTCATCTTTGCCCTGCAGCAAACCGAGAAACACCGGAATCGCCTCCAGCGGATTAATAATCGCCAGCAGGGTGGTGAACATACTGACAAATAAGGTAACTGTCGGGTCCATAGGCACTCCTGGAGAACTGCGCACTGACCACAACTGGCTAGCGCTGTGGGTGGTACAAGGTTTATACCGCAAGGCCAAGATGGCCAGTGTGACTACCAAACTTTTACCCAGCCTTATCCGCCAGGTTTTACAAAATCGGTGCAAACAGCAGCGCCAAACGCATCCACAGGTGTGGCCAAAAGCCGACCTGACTGCCCTCGTCCGCACCGATTGGCCGAGACAGGGCGAAGTCGGCGTTGAGCATCTGCTCGACCGCTTGGGCAAAGTCGCGATCCACCGTCAGCAGCATTACTTCAAAGTTCAGCCGCAACGAGCGGTTGTCCAGATTGGCGCTGCCGACGGCAGCTAATTCGTCGTCGATCAGCAGCACTTTCTGGTGCAAAAACCCCGGCCCGTAGCGATACACCTGGATGCCGACGGCCACGGCTCGATAGGCGTACAGCCGGGAGGCGGCATACACCACTTGGTGGTCGGGCCGCGAGGGCAACAGCAAGCGCACCTCGACCCCGCGCAGCACCGCCAAACGCAGCGCAGCGCCTATGGCTTCATCGGGGACAAAGTAGGGCGAGGTGATCCAAATCCGCCGCTGGGCACGATGAATCGCCGCCAGAAACAGTAATTGGGTAGTTTCCTGTCGATCCGCTGGCCCGCCAGCAATCACCTGACAATGCATATTGCCACTGTGTTGCTGGGGTTTAAGCAGCAACTCGGGCAGTTGCTGGGTGGCCCAATACCAGTCCTCACTGAAGCACAGTTGCAGGTCGACCACCGCCGGCCCGCGCACCTCGACATGAGTGTCGCGCCAGGGCGCCAGCGGCGGCTTGAGGCCGAGGTATTCGACCCCGACATTATGGCCACCGACAAAACCCACCTCGCCGTCCACCACCACAATTTTGCGGTGGTTACGAAAGTTTAACTGGAAGCGATTGATTAGCCCGCTGCGCGCCTTGAAGGCCTGGCTCTGCACGCCACCGGCGCGCAAAGCCTGGACGTAGCTACTGGGTAGATCGTGGCTGCCGATCCCGTCAAACAACAGGTAGACCCGCACACCCGCCGCCGCCCGCTCCAGCAGCGCGTGTTGCAGACGTTGCCCAAGGCTGTCGTCGCGGATGATAAAAAACTGCACGATGATCAGCTCACGGGCCGCCCGAATCGCCCCCAACATCGCGGCAAAACTGTAGTCACCGTTGATCAATAGGCGCGCCTGATTACCACCGCGACACTGCATGCCGGTCAGCTGCGTCAACTCGGGCAAGCCGGCCTTGATCTCCCCGGTCTTAGGCGCCAATGGCCAGCCTTGGGCGTGGGCGGCACGCAGCATTTGCTGGTTTTCCTGACGGCGGGCAGCGATATAGCCTTCGAAACGACTGCGACCAAACACCAGATAGGGCAACAGGGTCAGTTCGGGCAGCAACACCAGCGATAACACCCAGGCGATGGTGCCTTGGGCGGTGCGCACGCTCAGCACCGCATGCAACGCTGCCAAAATACCGAGCAGGTGCAACAGGGTAATCAGCGCGCCAATCAACCAGGCAAAATCAGCCCACCAGTTCATCAATCCTTACTCCTTGAGATCACCCAATACCTCAATGACTAACAGCCAGGCTCAAGCGCGCCAGAACCAGGCTATTTTCGCCGCGCTCCAGGCTCACTTCGCCGAAGCTGACGCCGCTGCTTTGCAGTTGCTGCAACCAGGGTAGCAAGCTGGCAAAGGCGCTCGGCGCCAGATTGACTTGCAGACCACCGGCGTCGCTGTCGAGCCGCTCGATACTCAGCCCCGCAGCTTGTGCAGTGCTGGTCACCAGCCCTTGCAAGGCTTCGGGATCAATCTGTTGCTGCGGCGCGGCGGCCACTTGCCGGGCTTCGTCGGCGTGCGCCAACAGATACTGGTGCAGCTCGCTTTGCTGCGCATACCAATTGCGTGAGGCCTGTAGCTGCTGCTGCACCGGCTGCCAGATCAGCAGGTAAACCAGCAAGGCAGTAAAGAAACCGCCGAGACCCAATAAGGCCATGCGGTCACGGGCTGGCAGTTGTTGCCAGCGCTGCCACAGCGACGAATTGCGCCACTGCAACTGCAGGCTCGCGCTCATATCCTGTAAGGCCTTCATGCGCCACCGCCAATGATCATCCGTGCACTGACGCCTTGCGCCTCGCGACTGGCCGAGCCGAGCTGCACCTGCAAGCCGGCTTGCTGCAGGCGCTGGCGCAGTTGCTCGAGGCTGGCAAAATCAGCGGCCTGCAGTTGCAGTGCTAGGTCGCCGCGTTCTTGACTGAAATCCAGTTGCTGCACTGTCAGTTGTGGCTCCTCCCCCAAGGCGCTGGTGGCCTGATTGAGCAAGCCAAAGAAGCTGCCCTGGTTGCTGACGGCGCCGGCATTCAAGTGTTCGGCAAACTGCGCCTTGAGGTTGACGATGCGCGTGTCGGCGGGAAATAACTCCTTGTACAGCGCCTGACTGGCGGCCGCATAACTGTCGCCCTGGCGCTGCAAGTACCAGCTCTGGCCCAGGTCAAAGCCCAGTTGCAGCACCAGCCAGAGGCCGGCCAACGCCGCCACGCTGCGCCACACCCGCCAGTTGCCCGAGCCTTGTTGCACGGCGAATTCGCCCTGGGCCAGGTTGATCGCCTGGGCTTGCCCGGCCGCCAGCAACGGCCAGGGGCACGGTTCTTCGATCAACTGCGGCGGCTCAATCAGGCCGGTGGCGAGGCTGCCCCAATCGCGGCGATTAAAGGCCAGGCGCAACTCCCCGGCACCACCGAGCAGACCGTGCTCGCCGTGCAGCAACACTTGCGTGCCCTCACGGGGCAGCAGGTCGGCATCCACATAGATAGCCGTAACCTGCAGCCCCTGCGCCGCCAGTTGCGCCAGCCAGCCTTGCAGCAGGCTGCGGCGCACCGCCAGCAGCAGATGCCGGCCATCGTCCAGCGGCTCGCCCAAGGCCAAGTGCAATTGCTCGACCTCATCGGCCAGCAGCTCCTCCACCGCATAGGGCAAGGCCTGGCGCAGCCAGCGAGGTTTGACGGTCGGCAGCTTCACCGCACAGGCGCTGGCCACCGCCATCGGCAACACCAGCGCCAGGCTGTGACCAGCCAACTCGGCGACGCACTCGGCCCAGCTCAACGCGGCTCCGGCGCCATCGGCTGGCTGCCAATACAGCTGGGTGTCGGCGCCCAACTCGGCGGCGCAGTCGGCGGGTAAAAACAGGCAATCGATCATGCTTATTATTCCTCAAGCCAGCGGGTGCCGGACTTCCAGTTGCAGGACACGAGTAAAAACAAGCAATCGATCATGCTTATTACTCCTCAAGCCAGCGGGTGCCGGCCTTCCAGTTGCAGGGCACGAGTAAAAACAAGCAATCGATCATGGTTGTTCCTCAAGCTTCTTATCCATCACCAGCACCCGTGCTGATTGGCCTAAATCCCGTTGCAGCACCAGCACCCGGCCGTCTGCTTCGCGTTGCAAAACACTGATCAACACCCGCTTGCGCTCACCCAGCTGCACTTCGCTGCGAGCCTGGAAAAAGCTGCTGCCTAAGGCGATATTGTCGGCCAATACGCCCGGCACCTTGTCGGTAAATTCGCCCAGCGTCCGGTAGCCTTGGGCGCCACGCGACTGCACCAACTCCTGAGCCTGTTGCAGGCTCAGGGTATCGCTCAAGGTAGAGAGTACCAAGGCGCTGGCGGTATTCACGTTCAACTTGGTGTCCGCCGGCAGGGCGCTGACATAGGGCTGCAGGCGGCGGTAATCGCGCTCGCTGAGTTCCAGCAGCAAGCGCAGCTCGGAGACATCCTGCAGCCGCCGATTGCCGGTGCGATAGCCCGGTTGCAGCAGCAAATACTGATTGTCCTCGGCACCCGAAGCGCCGCTCGGGTCTTGACCTTCATCCAGCCAGTCGACGAGCCGGTCGGCATACTGCGGATCGATTTGCAGGGTCCGCAACAGCTGTTCAAAGCGTTTTTTTGCCTGCGGATTAGCCGTCTGGTTAACCACCAGGCTGTTCAGGTTAAAGCGCCCGGCCAGGTCTTCGATCTGCAGACTGATACGGCCCTCGTCGACCTCGAAAGGCGCCTGCTTTCTGGCCCAGGCTTCACGCAAGTGATCAACTGGCGAGCTTTGCTTGCCACCTTGTTTCAAATCACGGGCCAGCAT
>JAURXE010000372.1 GCA_030654635.1 Pseudomonas sp. | reverse complement strand
TGAAAACCACACTTGATCTTCAGATTGTCTTCCGTGCGCAAAGAGACCTTTGTATCGACTACCGCCAGCCAAACCAACGCTGCTTACGCGGTGCACCAATAAATCTGCCATGCCATGTTCTGTGATTATCGCAACCCGCTTGTGAGCTTCGCCCATAGTCGCGGTTCGATAAATTCTGGCCATGGTAAGCCTCATTTAATCTTTCGAACTCGAGTGATATAGCGCCGCGCGCTAAGTATTAGCGCCGTGCTAAGGTTGGCCGAACTTCTTTCGCACGCTTTGGAGTACACATGCTTATTCGGTTATTGGCTTCGTCGCTGTTGGCGTTTGCATGCAGTAATAGCTTTGCCCATGAATACACGATCGGTGAGTTACAAATCGCCCACCCTTGGTCGCGGGCGCTGCCGCCTAACGCAGTAACAGGTGCGGCATATTTTGTGGTGCATAACCAAGGTAAAACCGAAGATCGACTATTGGGTGCGCAAACGTCACGGGCAACCAAGACGGAGATTCACACCATGCTGCAACTTGGCGAAGTAATGAAGATGCAAAAGCTCGATTCGGTCGGCATCCCCGCCGGTGGCGAGGCAAAATTTGCACCGGGAGGAAATCATCTGATGCTTTTTGGCCTGCAAAAACCATTAGTCGCCGGCGAACGTTTTCCGCTTACCTTGGAGTTTGAAAAAGCTGGCAAGGTCGAAGTTGAAGTCGTCATCGAGGATACCGCGCCGGATCAGCACGCCGGCCATTAACCTCCTCGGTGTTGACGTGAATGCTGATGAGCTGTCGCGAACCTTAAGTTTCTCGGACTCATCAGCATTTAAATGGTCAGCGCTCCAGCGGCGTGCGCATGGTGACAAACTCTTCGGCGGCTGTCGGATGAATGCCCATTGTGTCGTCAAATTGCTGTTTGGTCGCCCCGGCCTTCAACGCCACCGCCAGGCCTTGAATAACCTCTCCTGCGTCCGGGCCAACCATGTGGCAACCGAGCATGCGATCGTTATCCGCATCGACCACTAATTTCATCAGGGTCTTTTGCTGGCTGTCGCTAAAACTCAGTTGCATCGGCCGAAAACGGCTTTCGAAGATCTTGATGTTATGACCGGCGGCCTTTGCCTGCTCTTCGCTTAACCCGACAGTGCCGATATTGGGCAAGCTAAATACAGCAGTGGGGATCAGTTGGTAATCGACCGGGCGATATTGTTCCGGCTTAAACAAACGGCGCGCGACGGCCATGCCTTCGGCCAGCGCCACTGGTGTTAGCTGCACACGGCCGATCATGTCGCCGATCGCTAGAATCGACGGTTCAGTGCTTTGGTAGTGCTCATTTACTTGGACATAACCGCGCTCATCCAACTCTATAGCGGTGTTTTCCAAACCCAAGTTATCGAGCATCGGTCGCCGGCCAGTGGCATAAAATACTGCGTCAGTGATCAGTTGCCGTCCATCTTGCAAGGTTGCCAGCAAGCTGCCGTCGGCTTGCCGCTCAATTTTGCTGATATCGGCATTGAACTGCAGATCAATGCCACTCTTTTCCAGCTCTTCCTTTAGATGCAGGCGCACTGCCCCGTCAAAGCCGCGTAAAAACAAGTCACCGCGATACAGTAAGGAGGTTTGCGCGCCCATACCGTTGAAAATCGAGGCAAATTCAACCGCAATATAACCACCACCGACCACCAACACTCGCTTGGGCAGCTGATCTAAAAAGAATGCCTCGTTGGAGGTGATCGCGTGCTCGACTCCCGGAATATCAGGCTTCTGCGGCCAACCGCCGGTGGCCAGCAGGATAGTTTTGGCACTGTAGCTCTGCCCATTGACCTCAACATGATGGGCATCAAGCACACGTGCATGGTGTTCCAGCAAAGTTACGCCGCTACCGATCAACAAATTTCGGTAGATGCCATTCAGGCGCAGAATTTCGCGATTTTTATTGGCGATTAAGGTGGGCCAGTCGAAGCTCGCCTCCTCCATGGCCCAGCCAAACCCCTTGGCCTGGGCGAATTCATCGGCAAAATGGGCACTGTAGACCAGGAGCTTTTTTGGCACACAGCCGACATTGACGCAGGTACCGCCCAGATAACGGCTCTCGGCCACGGCCACCTTGGCGCCAAAGCCTGCCGCAAATCGCGCAGCGCGCACGCCACCGGAGCCGGCCCCAATCACGAATAGATCAAAATCATAAGTCATTAGTTATCCTCAAATTTGCCACCCAGAATAACGCAAACAGCAATCTGCATACCTAAACTGAACCGATGCTTAGTGGAGTTTCAGTGATGCGCCCTACCCTGACTCATATTGCTCTACATGTACCCGACCTTGACGCCTGCATTGCGTTTTATCAGAAGTATTGTGCCATGCAGGTGATTCATCAGCGTGCAGGCAAAGGTTCGCGCATTGTCTGGATGGCAGAAGCGGGCAAGGAGCATGAGTTTATTTTCGTGTTGATGCCGGGTGGGCAACCCCGGCAATTAGCCAGTGATGACTACAGCCACTTTGGCTTTGCCTTGGATAGCCGCGCCGCCGTTGATGCCCTCGCTGCTCGCGCCAAGGCTGCCGGCTGTCTGGTCTGGCCGCCGCGTGACGAGCCTTACCCTGTGGGCTATTACTGCGGGTTACGCGATCCGGCGGGTAACTATGTTGAGTTCAGTTACGGTCAGCCTTTGGGGGCCGGCTCCGAGCCTATGACCATGATGTGAGCAGCCACAAAAAAGCCACCCGCAGGTGGCTTTTTCACAGCCGGCTTAGTTAGTAAGCCTTGCCAGTTTTGTAGAAGTTTTCAAAGCAGAAGTTGGTGGCGTCGATGTAGCCTTCTGCGCCGCCGCAGTCGAAGCGCTTGCCTTTGAATTTGTAGGCAATCACACAGCCGTCTTGGGCTTGCTTCATCAGGGCGTCGGTGATTTGGATTTCGCCGCCTTTGCCGGGTTCGGTCTGCTCGATTAAATCGAAAATATCCGGGGTCAGGATATAGCGGCCGATAATCGCCAAGTTTGACGGGGCATCTTCAGGTTTTGGTTTTTCCACCATGCTGTTAACCCGGTAAATATCATCGCGGATCATTTCACCGGCGATCACACCGTATTTGGAAACCTCTTCCATCGGTACTTCTTGGATAGCTACGATCGAGCAACGGAACTGTTTGTACAGTTTAACCATCTGCTTGAGTACGCTGTCACCGTCGAGGTTGACGCAAAGATCATCAGCCAGCACCACGGCGAAGGGTTCGTCGCCTATCAATGGGCGACCACAGAGAATTGCGTGACCCAGACCTTTCATTTCTACTTGGCGGGTATAGGAAAAACTGCACTCGTCGATCAATTTACGAATGCCAACCAAGTACTTCTCTTTATCAGTACCGTGGATTTGATGCTCGAGCTCGTAACTGATGTCGAAGTGGTCTTCCAAGGCCCGCTTGCCGCGGCCAGTGACCATGGCAATTTCGGTCAGGCCGGCATCCAGTGCTTCTTCAACGCCGTACTGAATCAGTGGCTTGTTCACCACCGGCAGCATTTCCTTAGGCATAGCCTTAGTTGCGGGCAGAAAACGGGTGCCGTAACCAGCAGCCGGGAACAAGCATTTCTTGATCATGAGAATCCTTAAAAGAAGGGACGACTATACTTGCGCGCAGTCTAATCAGGCTGCATCCGCCTTACAATGCCCAGTAGCGGCGCGATTGACAGGACGATAAAGAAATCCTGCCAGCGACAATAGTGGCGGATAACACGGATCACCACCGGCAAACAGAACGATTGCAGCAATGAGACCACAAATATCAGGAAAGTTCGGCGCCCCACACTTGTTACTCAGCCTAAACGCTAATAACTCGCCCCCCTATTAGCAGCCATCATCCTGTGACCACGTCACCCCGAGCTTATCCGGGCATGCTTATATACCTAGCAGGCACATCTGCCAGGCACAGCGATGCAGCGGTCTGCTAGGGAGCATCTAGCCGCCTGGTTTTGTGTGATCACGCTCACGCATGGCTACTAGTAATGCTCAATAAAGGCCAAACTAATGGTGATTGGCTGATTACCCGCCTGCAGCTCTTGGTAGAACGCTTCCAAGGCGTGGGCGTCCAGGTAGCCAGTGTCGTTGTGATTCTGTCGCCACTCGAGTTGGTCGGCAAGATCAGCAAACTTTTCGGCCGCCACCGCCAAGCTCTGGCCGTGAT
This sequence comes from Pseudomonas sp., assembly GCA_030654635.1. GTDB lineage: Bacteria > Pseudomonadota > Gammaproteobacteria > Pseudomonadales > Pseudomonadaceae > Aquipseudomonas. The sequence continues at coordinate 914 of JAURXE010000372.1, read as the reverse complement.
ACTCAAGCAAGGTGCCGAGTTCTATTTGCCCTTCTAGCCAGATCAGCCCCTGATCAACTTCGGGCTTAGGCTCAAGTTTGAAGTGCTTGATTAACTCAGCCGATTCAGCCCAGCTCAAATTGATACAGATACGATTTTTGTCGGCCAACTCCGACTCAATAAAACGCAAGGGCGCGGCGAAATCGATCAGCAAATCGTTGGACGTCATGGTCATCCAGAGCCTCCTTGGTCATCTCGACGGATGACAACCCAAACCTTAGCGAGCACCGCCGTAAGCCAGCTTGGCCAGCCCGAGCAACATCAATACAAAAGCGATCATTGGCAACAGGCTTTCCAGTTGCAGGTCTATCCACCACATAGCGCATCTCTCCGTTTAGAAAACGTTGCTAGCCAATTGCCGAGCCAGACAAGACTGCAAGGCTCGCGCTGATAAAACTGTATATCCATACAGTAACCGTCGTCAAGCCACGTCCAGCAGAATTTATTGGCTAGGCCTGGGCCCGTGACTTAAACGCTGCAGGGTTAGCTCAGACTTGGCGCCGCCACGGCGTAGCGTTGCAGCTGCATTTCCTGCAGGCGGCTGAGGGTGCGGCGAAAGGCAAAGCCCAGGGCGCCTTGGGTATACAGTTGGGCAAGCGGCACTGCGGCTTCCAGATAGAGCGCAATGCGCCGGTCGTAGCATTCATCGACCAGGGCAATAAAGCGCCGCACGCTGTCGTCATGCACGGATAAATCCGCCAACTGCCGATCTCCGGCCGCCACCCGCTCGACCCCATCCTCGGTGCCCCGCGCGATGTAGGCCGTGCGCTGTTGACTGCTGAGGTTGGGCAGCGCGCTGATAAAAATGCTCGAAAAACCATCGCACACACCAATGAAGTCGATGGCCGACAAGGGCTGCGCGCACAGATCCGCGT
>JAURXE010000359.1 GCA_030654635.1 Pseudomonas sp. | reverse complement strand
GGCGGCGGCGCTGTCTTGCAGGCTGCCAAGATGACCGATCAGCAGCTCCAGCAACTCGTCGTACAGTTGTTTTTCCCGAGCCAGGGCGCGGCTCTTGGCCGACAGGGCTTTATCTTCAAAAGCTTTCAGCTCTGGGGTGATAAAACGCTCGGCGCCTTTCAGGGTTTGCCGGCGGATATAGTCGACCGGTGCTGATTCGGCCTGCTTGCTCGGTAACTCAATAAAGTAGCCGTGCACGCGGTTGTAGCCGACTTTCAGGTTGGCCAAGCCGGTGCGGGCTTTCTCGCGCGCCTCCAGGTCGATCAAAAACTGTCCGGCGTTTTCGCTGAGCGCCTGGTATTCATCGAGTTCGGCGTCGTACCCAGTTTTCAGCACGCCACCGTCGCGAATAATCGCCGGAGGGTTGTCGTTAATGGCGCTGGCCAGCAGGGCAGCCAGCTCCGGGTAGGTGGCAATGGTCAGGGCCAGCGCGTTTAAATTTGGCGCTTCTAGGTTGCTCATGGCCTGCTGTAACTCTGGCAGTGCCGCCAGTGCATCACGCAGGCGCGCCAGGTCGCGGGGCCGGGCATTGCGCAGGCCGATACGGGCCAGGATGCGCTCCAGATCGCCGATTTCTTTCAGCTGCGGTTGCAGGGTTTCGAAGCGATAGCGCTCCAGCAGGCAGGCAATCGATTCTTGCCGCGCTTCCAGCACTTGGCGATCACGCAGCGGGCGATTCAGCCAGCGACTCAGCATGCGACTGCCCATGCTGGTTTGGCAGCGGTCGACTACGGATTGCAGGGTGTTCTCGCGCCCGCCGGCCAGGTTGATGTCCAGCTCCAGATTACGGCGGCTGGCACCATCAAGGATCACGGTGTCGTCCAGTCGCTCATGACGCAGGCTGCGCAGGTGCGGCAAAGCGGTGCGCTGGGTTTCCTTGGCATAAGCCAGGAGGCAGCCGGCTGCGCCGATGGCCAGGGTCAGGTTTTCGCAGCCAAAGCCTTTCAAATCTTGGGTGGCAAATTGCTGGCAGAGACTTTTTAGCGCCGAATCGCGTTCAAAGTCCCAAGGCGCACGGCGGCGCACACCGCGGCGTTTTTCGGCTGGCAAGCCTTGCGGCCAATCATCGGGGATTAGCAGTTCGACTGGGTTGAGGCGTTCCAGTTCGGCCAGTAGATTTTCCCAGCCGGGGATTTCCAGCACGCTGAAGTTGCCGCTGGTGATATCCAGCACGGCCAGGCCAAACAGTCGCTCATCACCCAGCACGGCGGCAATTAAGTTGTCGCGGCGCTCATCCATCAGCGCCTCGTCGCTTACGGTGCCGGGAGTGACGATGCGCACCACTTGCCGTTCAACCGGGCCTTTGCTGGTGGCGGGGTCGCCGATTTGCTCGCAGATCACCACCGACTCGCCAAGTTTGACCAGTTTGGCCAGGTAACCTTCGGCGGCGTGATAGGGGATACCGCACATCGGAATCGCCTGGCCGGCGGATTGCCCGCGGGCGGTCAGGGTGATGTCCAGCAGCTTGGCGGCCCTTTTGGCGTCTTCGTAAAAAATCTCGTAGAAGTCGCCCATGCGATAGAACATCAACAGCTCAGGGTGCTGACTTTTCAGTCTCCAGTATTGCTGCATCATGGGAGTATGTGCGGAGAGGTCGTTCTGACTCATTGCCGGGCCTTGCGTGCAAAAGGCGCTAGTGTACGGTATCGCCTTTGCCGCTTTAACCCCGGAGACACGCATGGATCAGCTAACGCAACTGGCCGCCCGCTTGGGCGGGCTGTTACAGGCATTAAAAGCACAAGTCAGCACGGCGGAGTCTTGCACCGGCGGCGGTATAGCCGAGGCCATTACCCGAGTCGCCGGTAGTTCGGCGTGGTTTGAAGCCGGGTTTGTGACCTATTCCAATCAACAAAAGACCCGCCAGCTGGCTGTGCCGTTCGAACTATTCAGCCAAGTTGGCGCCGTCAGTCGCGAGGTGGTCAGCGCTATGGTGCAAGGTGCGCAAGCGGCAAGCGGCGCGCGATTTGCCGTGGCCGTTAGCGGTGTGGCCGGGCCGGACGGTGGTACGCCAGATAAACCGGTTGGGACCGTGTGGCTGGCCTGGGCTGATGGCGAACAGCTATATGCTCAATGCCGGCACTTTGCCGGAGATCGGCAAGCGGTGCGCGAGCAAACAGTTGCGGCGGCCTTGCTGGGGCTGATTCGACTGGCGGCTGGAGAAAAACCCGAGGAGGGCTAGGCGCGCGACTTGCCCTGTGGAATAATACTGTCTACATATACAGTTGTTAGTGGCCGACCGGCCCTCTTGATCACGTGAGGATTACAATGGACGAGAATAAGAAGCGCGCCTTGGCTGCAGCACTGGGCCAGATCGAAAAGCAATTTGGTAAAGGTGCGGTCATGCGCATGGGCGACCATGAGCGTCAGGCGATTCCGGCCATTTCTACCGGCTCGCTGGGGCTCGATATTGCCTTGGGGATTGGCGGTTTGCCACGCGGTCGAATCGTTGAGATCTACGGTCCAGAATCTTCGGGTAAAACCACCTTGACCCTGTCGGTGATTGCCGAGGCGCAAAAGCTCGGTTGCACCTGTGCCTTCGTCGATGCTGAGCATGCTCTCGACCCTGAATACGCCGGAAAGCTGGGCGTCAACGTTGATGATTTGTTGGTGTCGCAGCCGGATACCGGCGAGCAAGCGCTGGAAATCACCGACATGCTGGTGCGCTCCAATGCCGTCGACGTGATTGTGATCGACTCCGTGGCCGCCTTGGTGCCAAAAGCTGAAATCGAAGGCGAGATGGGCGATATTCACGTCGGCCTGCAAGCCCGGTTGATGTCGCAGGCACTGCGCAAAATTACCGGCAACATCAAAAATGCCAACTGCCTGGTGATCTTCATTAACCAGATTCGCATGAAGATCGGCGTGATGTTCGGCAGCCCAGAAACCACCACCGGCGGTAATGCCCTGAAGTTCTACGCCTCGGTGCGTCTGGACATCCGTCGCACCGGCGCGGTGAAAGAAGGCGACGAAGTGGTGGGCAGTGAAACCCGCGTGAAAGTGGTCAAAAACAAAGTTGCACCGCCGTTTCGTCAGGCAGAATTCCAGATTCTCTATGGCAAGGGCATCTACCGTAACGGCGAAATCATCGACCTCGGCGTACTGCATGGCTTCTTGGAAAAGTCCGGCGCTTGGTACAGCTACCAGGGCAGCAAGATTGGTCAAGGCAAGGCGAATTCGGCCAAGTATCTGGAAGACAACCCAGAGATCGGTCGCACCGTTGAGAAGCTGATTCGCGACAAGTTGCTGGCCGTTGCCATGCCAGGCAAAGCCACCAGCGCGGTGGATGAGCTAGCCAACGCCGACAGCTGATTAAGGCGATGGCGGCGATACTCGATAACCCCGTCGCGGTGCGACGGGTGGCCATGGATCTACTCGCACGCCGTGAGCACGGCCGGGTCGAGTTGACCCGCAAACTGCGCCAGCGTGGTGCTCCAGTTGAGCTGATTGAGGCGGCGCTGGATCGTTTGGCTGAGCAGGGCTTACTGTCCGAAACCCGCTTTTTGCAGTGTTTCGTTGCCAGTCGCGCCCGTGGCGGTCACGGGCCGTTGCGCATTCGTGAGGATCTTGCTCAACGCGGCTTACCCCGTGAGGTTATTGAGCAAGCTTTGCGTGAGGCGCAAATTGACTGGAATGAGCAACTGCGCGAAGTTTGGCAACGCAAGTTTGCCGGGCACTTACCGATGGATGAGCGCGAACATGCGCAGCAAGGGCGTTTCCTCGCCTATCGCGGCTATCCGCTGGACTTGATCAGCCGTCTGTTGCGCGGGATCGACGATTAGCCGTGCAATGCATAACTAGGGCATTGCCAAGATTAAAACTGCACCGCCATTAACTAAGGCCATGTCCTAGTTATGTGTTGCAAAGCGCAAGACCCATTAGCTCTGGCTTGTGACTTAGATAAATGTGGGGAAAAGAACGGTTGTGGCCCTGCAGGATTGCAGGTGCCGCGCGTGGTTCGCGGATAAATCCGCTCCTACACAAGCCCAGCACCGTGAAGTCTTCCTGTAGGCACGGATTTATCCACTATGGGCCGGTGCAGACAGCGCAAGTATCAACGCTGATGCCTTCTCATTAAGGGTTAGGTTCCTCGCAACGCACAACTGCTACATCGCCATAACTAAGCGTTTTGTGCCCAGTTTTGTGGCAGGTTGATAAAGTCCAGTAGCTCGCGCAGGCGGCCATGGTCGCGGGCGTTGAAGTTAAAAGCCAGGCGCAGCAGGTGGCAGAACTCTGGCTCATCGCTTTCTGACTCACACACAGGCTGCTGCTGAAATCCGCCGGTTAGGCACAGACTTTTAAATTCTTTATCCAGTGTCAGCAAGGCCGCTTCATTAAGTGGGTGATTCATGCGCACCACGTAGTTGTTATTGAGCCAGCGACTGGAGTGATAGTTGCGATAGAAGCGGGCAATTTCCTCCACTGCCTCTTCTGCGCTGTAAACCAGACGCATCAGGTGCAGGTCGCTGGGCAGGATGTAGTGATGGGCCTGCAGTTGTTCGTGCATAAATTGCAGTGCGCTTTTCCAGAAGTTGCCACCGGGTTGGTCGAGTAACACGATCGGCACCAGTGGGCTTTTCCCGGTTTGAATCAGGGTGAGTACTTCCAGCGCTTCGTCGAGGGTGCCAAAGCCGCCGGGGCAGAGCACCAGTGCATCGGCCTCTTTGACAAAAAACAGCTTGCGCAGGAAAAAAAAGTGGAAGGTCAGCAGGTTGTCACTGCCTTCAACTGTGGCGTTAGCGCCTTGTTCAAATGGCAGGGTGATGTTGAACCCTAAGCTGTACTCGCGTCCGGCGCCAGCATGGGCGGCGGCCATAATGCCGCCACCAGCTCCGGTGATGACCATCAGTTCGTTGCGCGCCAAAACGGCCCCCAACTCATGGGCCAAGGCATACAGTGGGTGTTCAGCGTGTGTACGGGCGGAGCCAAAGACGGTGACCTTGCGCCGGCGCTTGAACTGCTCCAAACGGCTGAAGGCGTACTCCATTTCGCGCAAGGTCTGCAGCATGATCTTGGCGTCCCAACGGTTGCGGTCGGCTTGCGCCATGCGCGCCACCGTCATCAGCATCTCTCGGTACAAGGGTAAGTTTGGGCTGGCGGGCGGTACGGCGAGGTTGGTCAGTTCTTCGACTTTGTCTTTCAGGTCGATGCCGCTGGCTTGAAAGTGCCGCGACAGAAAATCGTCGGGTGAATAGGGCATGCAACTACTCCTTTTGCGCTGGGCTATCGGTAGCGCGTGAGAACCCATCGCCACCGATAGCGCTCATTATTGGCGCAGTGTCAGAGTGCGATTTGTTCTCCGGGTTCAGCAATGTTGGCGATCCAGTTCAGTTTTTCCCGCAGCACTTGTTGCAGTACCTGCATTTTTTCCAGCTCGCCGTGTACCAAGTACAGTTCAGGGTGATGCTCGAAGTGTTTAACCCAGTCTACTAGCTGCGATTGTCCGGCGTGGGCCGAGAAGCCGCCCAAGGTGTGAATTTTGGCTTTCACGGCAATTGGCTGATGCAGCACTTTTACACTGCTGGCCCCGTCGACGAGGCTGCGGCCCAGCGTGCCTTTGGCTTGGAAGCCGGGGAAGACCACGTGGCATTCGGGGCGCCACAGGTTGTGTTTGAAGTGATGGACAATTCGCCCGCCGGTGCACATGCCGCTGCCGGCAATAATGATGGCGCCACTTTTGATCCGGTTAATGGCCATCGACTCATCGGCGTCGGCGGTGCAGCGTAAAATCGGCAGCCAGTCTTCCACCCGCTTGCCGCCTTTGGCGCCCAGGCGGGCCCGATCAGCTGGGTCCAGTTGCTCGCGGTAGTGGGAGTAAACCGCGTTGGCGCGAATCGCCATCGGGCTGTCGAGAAATACCACCTGTTGCGGCAAGCGACCTTCCTGATAAAAGCGCCCAAGGTAGTAGATCAGGTCCTGGGTGCGGCCAACGGCAAAGGAGGGGATCAGCACATTGCCGCCATCGCGGTGGGCGGCTTGCAGTATGGCGGCCAGCTCATCTAGGGTGTCTTCGCTGGCGCGATGGTCGCGGTCGCCGTAGGTCGATTCGAGCATCAACACATCGGCCTGGGTCAAAATGCTCGGGTCGCGCATCAGTGGCGAACAGGTATTGCCCAAGTCTCCGGAGAATACCAGGCGCCGTTGCAGGTGGTGATCCTCGATCAGTAGCTCGACGATGGCCGCGCCGAGAATATGCCCGGCCTCATGAAAGCTGACCTGCACCCCCGGCGCCACTTCTTGCGTGCCTTTGTAAGGTAATGGCCGCCGTTGTTTTAGCGTCTGCTCAACGTCGGCCACGGTGTAAAGCGCGGTAATGGCCGGCTGGCCTGAGCGGGCGCGCCATTTATTTTCCCATTCGGCGTCTTTTTCTTGCAGGTGGGCTGAGTCGAGCAGCATCAACTCCAAAAGCTCGCAGGTGGCCTCGGTGGCGAAGATCGGGCCGCGGTAACCGGCGGCAACCAGGCGTGGCAACAAGCCGCTGTGGTCGAGGTGGGCGTGGGAGAGCACCACGGCATTGAGGCTATTGGGGTCGAAGGCAAAGGGTGCGCGATTACCTACTTCGGCCTCCTGGTGACCTTGGCGCATGCCGCATTCGAGCAGCACCTTGGCGCCGTCGCGGGTTTCGATCAGGTAGCAGGAGCCGGTTACTTGCTGGGTTGCACCGAGAAAGCTGAGCAGGGCCATATGTCCTCCGCAAAATGCTGTGTCTGTTCAGGCTGCGCCTGTTGTGTCGGTTGGTCTTGATGCATATCAGCATCAACTGTAATTGGCTGCGCCTAAACTGCAGTATTGGGATTAATGGAGGCGTCGCACATGCAGCAGCAGATATTGCCAAGTCTGGCCGAGTTGATTGAGCACGGCCAACAAGAGCCGGCGTTTGCCAGTTGGCAGGCGGGTTACGGCCCTGTTGAGCATAGTCCGCAGACGCAGGCCGCGGTGTTTCGCTTGGCCCATCAACTGGTGCAGGCCGGTAAACAACCGAGTGTGGCCAGTGTCTATCAGCTGTTGCAGGCCCTCGACCGACTTAGCGTGACGGGGCTGTGGCTGGTGGTGCACATGACTTACGCCAAGCAAGTACGGCTCGATGGCGCGCCTTTGGCCGCCGAGGATTTTAAGCTCGAGCCACAAGGACACACCGGTGGTGCGCTGAATATGGTGCCGGCCTATGCCGGTTATCTGGGCCTCAATGCCCTGACCGGCCAGACCCGTGGTTGGTTGATGGGGCAGGGCCACTGCGTGGCGGCTATTGATGCGCTGAACCTGTTAACCGGCAATTTGCATCCCGAACAGGCCGAGCGCTATGGCGACGGTGGCGACGGGATGAATCGCCTGCTGACGGATTTTTACGGTTATGCCCAGGGCGCGGATGGCAGTCCGTCGGCGCCGCTGGGCAGTCACGTCAACCCGCACACGGCCGGCGGTATTGCCGAGGGTGGTTATCTCGGCTTTGCCGAGCTGCAATACGCGCATATTCCGTTGCCGGGCGAAACCTTGGTGGCGTTTTTGTCCGATGGCGCGGCGGAGGAGCAGCGTGGTAGTGATTGGATGCCGCGCTGGTGGCGCGCCGAAGATTGTGGTCTGGCGTTGCCGGTGATGATTGCTAACGGGCGGCGCATTGAGCAGCGCACCGAGATGGGCACCCATGCTGGCGTCGAAGGTTTTGCCAAGCACTTGCGCGGTTGTGGTTTTGATCCGCTGATTTTCGATGGCCGTGACCCGGCGGCCTTTGTGTGCACCCTCTGGGAGATGGAGCAGCGCTTGGCGCATCGCGTGCATGAGATGCACGGCGGCATCCTTCATTATCCCTTGCCGATGCCTTACGCGATTGCCGAAACCCTGAAAGGTTTTGGTTTTTATGGTGCCGGTAGCAATGCCGCGCACAACCTTCCATTGCCGGGCAATCCGCATCAGGATACCGAGGCGCGTGCGCTGTTTAATCAGCATGTGGCGCCGCTCTGGGTGCCGCCGGCAGAGTTGGCGGCGGCGCGTCAGTTGTTTGCGCAGCACCGCGCTGGTCGCGCCCTGGAACGGGATAATCCGTTGGCGACCCGCCATCCGCTGACCCCGCAATTGCCGGAGTTGACCTATCGCTCCGACGATTGCTCACCCATGGCGGCGCTAGATCGCTTCTTTGTGGATTTGGTCGCGGCCAATCCGACGCTGCGCCCGCGGGTCGGCAATCCCGATGAACTGGCCAGTAATCGCTTGTGCGGTGTGCTGCATGCCCTGAAACATCGGGTCTGCGCGCCTGAGAGTGAGCTGGAAGCGCTGGATGGCAGCATCATCACCGCGCTTAATGAGGAGGCGGTGGTGTCCGCCTGCCTGGCCAATCAGGGCGGTTTGAACCTGGTCGCCAGTTACGAAGCGTTCTGCGTGAAGATGCTCGGCGCGGTGCGCCAGAGCCTGATTTTTGCTCGCCAGCAAAAACAAGCCGGACGCCCAGCCGGTTGGCTGGGTTGGCCGTTGGTGGCCTCTTCACATACCTGGGAAAACGGCAAGAATCAGCAGTCCCATCAAGACACTGGTTTTTGCGAAGCCTTGCTCGGTGAAATGAGCGACATGGTTCGGGTGCTATTCCCCGCCGATCACAACTCGGTGCTGGCCTGCTTGCCTGGCATCTACCAGGCCCGTGGGCAACTGGCCTGCATGGTGATTGCCAAGCGCGAGCAGGCGGCCGTATTTAGCCAAGCACAAGCCGAACAGTTGGCGGTGGATGGCGCCTTGCTGGTTGAGCAGTTAAGCGGCAGTGAGCCGTTGTTGCTGCTGGCCACCGGCAGTTATCAATTCACCGAAATGCGCCGTGCGGCCTCACATTTACGTGCGGCCGGCTATGCCTATCGGTTGGTTTATATTCAAGAGCCAGGACGTTTTCGGGCGCCGCGCGATCAGTGGGAGGCGGCGACGCTGGCCAGTGCGGCGCTCTGTGAGCAGCTGTTCCCCCGCGACCATAAATTGCGGGTGTTGCTCACCCATATGCGCCCCGAGGTGGCGCGTGGGCATCTGTGGCCGTTGTTGCCGGATGCCAATAACAGCGTTGTGCTGGGTTATCGCAATCGCGGCGGCACCTTGGATGAGGCCGGTATGCTGTTTGCCAATGGCGCGACATGGGCGCATATTTTACTGGCGTGTGCGAAGTTGCGAAACGTTCCCCTCGATACTCTGTTATCTGCGCCGCAAGTTGCCGCAGTGCAGGGCGAGGGTGATCCGGCAGCTTTGCGCTAAGCGTGCCGCGCGACGGCTTAGGGATGCGCCGCGTAACAAAAATAAAAGTAGTGATTAGACAGGGAGAGTGCGCATGCCAAAGCTTACGCTGGAGATTGATCTGGATCTGTACCGCCTGCTGCAGCAGGCGGCGCGCAGCAATGCCAGCAGTTTGGAGGAAGAGTGCCAGCGGCGCCTTGAAGGTGGCATCCGGCGCTCGCGGCACATCGAAACTTTGCTCGCCGAGCTCAAAGCCAGCAGCGAGCAGACGCAGCGCAAAAACTGATCTTGCAGCAGGCGTTGTGGCACTGTTATTTCAGGCCGCAATCGCTTTTGGTGAAACGTTCGGTGGCCACAGCCAGGTTGGTTTTGTAGACCGTGAACTGGTAGCGCAACACCGCTCCGCGGGCCAGTAATTGGCGGTAGCCGGTGTTGCTGCAGACGCTGGCGGTCAACTGAGTGCGCATGCTCTGGGCGTTGTCGCGCATCTGTTGGGCGTGGCCTTCGCGAACGCTGAGGTAGTTGATCAGCTCGTTGCCTTCAACCGTATAACCTTGATCAAGGATGTCTTCATTGATCGCCCGCGGCGTACCAACGCTGCTCTCTTTAGCCACCTTCTGCAGCATTTTGGTCAGCTCGAAGTCTTTCAGCGAGGCGGCCTGGCTGGTTGGCAGTACGAAACATAGGGCAAGTAGAGCGAATAAGCGGCGCATTGGAGTCTCCATAGAGTGGCTGCGTCCTTTGACCGACGCTAGCGGCGGCAGTTCAGCGGGGCGGCATAATACCCCTGTTTGCCTGCTGCCTTGCACCTGCTCTGGTAAACTGCCGGCCCATTTGATTCGGCCAGGCTGCCATGTTGAGCGTTTTTCTCCTTTCGCAGGTCTCGACATGAGCCATGCTGTAGCTCGTTTGCGCGCGGCGCGCTTGGCCCGCAGCGTCAAACCCTTTATCGCCCGTGGCTCGCGGGCGCCGCGTTGCCCAAATTGCCGGGTGATCTTCAGTCATTGCCTCTGTGCGTTGCGCCCGCAGCTGCCCACCACGTCCGGCATGTGCCTGATCATGTACGACGTCGAGCCGCTCAAGCCGAGCAACACCGGTTGGTTGATTGCCGATCTGGTCAGCGAGACCAGCGCCTTTGGTTGGTCGCGCACTGAGGTCGATCCGGCGTTGCTGGCTTTACTCGCCGACCCGCAGTGGCAGCCCTATCTGGTGTTTCCGGGGGAGTTTGTCGCGCCCGAACGGGTGGTAACACAAGTGCTGCCGGTCGCCGGCAAGCGACCGCTGTTTATCTTGCTGGATGCCACCTGGCCTGAGGCACGCAAGATGTTTCGCAAAAGCCCGTATTTAAACCACTTGCCGGTGCTCAGCCTGCAGCCCGAGCAACTGTCGCGCTATCGCCTGCGCCGCTCCAAACGCGATGACCATCTGTGCACCAGCGAAGTGGCGGCGTTGTGCCTGGAGTTGGCCGGCGAGCAGCATGCCGCCGAGACCCTGGATGCCTATCTGGAGGTCTTCACCAGCCACTATCTGAATGCCAAGAACTACCTGCCGCTGGACCTTGAGGATGCTGCGCATCAGCGTTTGCGTGCCCTCTGTGCGCCGCTAGCGAGCTAGGTCTAAGCACTGATCGCCACTCCAATGCACTGCGCGATTTGCCCCAGTCGGCTTCACCCCATGAGTAAGCAACAGCCATGAACACAGACGCCATCGCTACCTTGCAGCAGCAATTAGTCGGCGCGCTAAGCTCGCCGCCGAACGAAACGCGGCGCTTGTTCCACGGTCGCGGTCAGCGCTGGCCTGGGCTTGAACAGGTCACCGCAGACTGGCTGCAGGGCCTGCTGCTGGTCTGTCTGTTTCGCCAGCCCGCCGAGTCAGAACTGGCCGCCTTAAAACACATGCTGCTGGCCCTCACCCAGACACCCGAGTGGCAGCGCAGCGGCGCGCAACGTCTGCTGCTGCAACACCGCTACCTCCCGGACAGCAGCACCGAGTTTCTGCTCGGCGAGCCGGTGGATGAGTGGCTGATCAGCGAGGGTGGCCTGCGCTACAAGCTGGACCTGGGCAAAAAGCAAAACAACGGCTTGTTTCTGGACATGCGCTACGGCCGCCGCTGGGTACAAGCCCAGGCCGAGGGCAAGCGGGTATTGAATCTGTTCGCCTACACCTGTGGCTTCTCGGTGGCGGCGATTGCCGGTGGCGCCAGCCATGTGGTCAATCTCGACATGGCCCGCGCAGCGCTCAGCCGGGGCCGGGACAACCACCGGCTCAATCAGCATGATCTAAGTAAGGTGAGTTTCCTGGGTCATGAACTGTTCAAGTCGTGGGGCAAGCTCAAGAGTTGCGGCCCCTATGATTTGATCATCATCGACCCGCCGTCATTTCAAAAAGGTAGTTTCGCCCTGACCCAGGACTATCAAAAAATCCTCCGCCGCCTGCCGGATTTGCTTAGCGCGCAGGGCACAGTGCTGGCCTGCATCAACGACCCGACCACCGGGCCCGAATTTTTAATCGAGGGCATGGCGACCCAAGCGCCCAGCCTGGTGTTTGCCCAGCGACTGGACAACCCGCCGGAGTTTGCCGACAGCAACCCGGACAGCGGCTTGAAGGCCTTGCTGTTTGTCCAGGCGGCTCAACAGGCTGCGCCGTAGCGATAGCGCGCCAGGTTCAGGCGCTCGCGGGCTCGGCTTTCCTTGGCCACAATTGCGCGATCAGCATGCCGATAAACATCAGCGCACAGCCGATATAGCCGCGCAGTTGCAGGGTTTCATCCAGGAACAGGCTGCCGGCCAGGGCGGCAAATACCGCCTCCAGCGAGAAGATGATCGCCGCGTGGGAGGCGATGGCGTGTTTTTGCGCCACCACTTGCAGGGTGTAG
>JAURXE010000334.1 GCA_030654635.1 Pseudomonas sp. | reverse complement strand
ACATGCCGACTCGGCGAACGATTTGCGCCTGATGATCAAGCTGGGCTCGGAAACCGATGGCGAGCACCTGAGCAGTTTGTCGCAAGGTTTGTCGTTGGAGGCCAGCGATGATGGCCCCGGGCGCCGTTTTCGGTAAGCTTGAGCTTGTTGCAAAAACCCGCCGCTGTGCGGGTTTTTCATTTGCGCGGGTGGCCACGCAAGCCCGGCACCATTGAGTAGTTGTCAGTCTGCAGGAGCGCAGTATGCAAGTTGTTCAAGATACGCATAGCAAGGCCATTGGTTACCTGTTGTGGATTTTCGGTTTTCTCGGTGCCCACCGTTTTTATTACGGCAAGCCAGTGACCGGCACCCTGTGGTTCTTTACTCTGGGCTTGCTGGGGATTGGTTGGATCATCGACTTGTTTCTGATTCCCTCGATGGATCGTGAGGCGGATTTACGCTTTAACGCCGGCCCCTTGGATTACAACTTGGCGTGGATTTTATTGGTGTTTCTCGGGATTTTTGGCGTGCACCGGATGTATCAGGGCAAGTGGATCAGCGGGGTTCTGTATCTGTTTACCGGCGGCTTCTTTCTACTCGGGGTGCTCTACGATTTTTGGACCCTGAACGAGCAGATTTCGGTCGGCAATGCCGAGCGTTCGCGCTTGGCGTTGTAAGTCGGCAGTCAGCAAGACACTGCCGTTGTCTTTAGTAATCAGGCCCGCCCATTGGCGGGCCTGATCGTTTGTGGCGCTTTAACCTTGGAAGCTGATGCGGCCATCCACCAAGGTGTAGCGCACCGCGCCCGGCAGGCAGTGGCCGATAAAGGGGCAGTTGGCGCCTTTCGACAGCCAGCGCTCACCGGCCAGGGTCGAGCCTTGTGGGTCGAACAGCAGCAGGTCTGCGGGGGCGCCGACCGCGAGACGACCGACCGGCAGGCGCAGGGCCTTGGCTGGGCCGGCACTAAGGCGGGCGAGCAGGGTGGGCAGGTCCAGCAGGCCGTCCTGCACCAGAGTCATGGCCAGCGGCAGCAGCAGCTCGACGCTGCTGATGCCCGGTTCGGTGGCGGCGAAGGGCGCTAGTTTGGCGTCCGCTTCGTGGGGTTGGTGATGGCTGGCGATGGCCTTAATCACCCCGGACTTAACGGCGGCGCGCAAGCCGTCGCGATCGGCGTGGGTGCGCAGCGGCGGCTGCACATGATAGAGGCTGGAAAACTCGGTCAGCGCCTCATCGGTCAAAATCAGCTGGTACAGCGCCACGTCGGCCGTCACCGGCAGACCACGGGCCTGGGCCTGGGCGATCATCTGCGCGCCGCGGGCGGTGCTGAGTTGGCTGAAGTGGGCGCGCACCCCGGATTGTTCCACTAACAGCAGGTCGCGGGCCAAGGCTACGGTTTCGGCGCTTTCCGGAATGCCGGCCAGGCCCAGAAAACTGGCGGTCGGGCCTTCGTGGGCGATGCCGCCAGCGGCGAGGTCGCGGTCTTGGGAGTGAAAAATCACCGTCAGGTTGAAAGTGGCGGCGTACTCCAGCGCCCGGCAGAGGGTGCGGTTGTTGCTGAAACTCTGCAGGCCATTGCCGAAGGCCACGCAGCCGGCGTCGCGTAGCGCGACCAATTCGGCGAGCTGCTCGCCCTCGAGGTTTTTGCTCAGGGCGCCGATCGGAAAGACTTTGCAGTGTCCGGCTTCCCGGGCGCGATCGAGGATCAGTTCGGCTACCGCCGAGGTGTCCAGCACTGGCTTGGTCAGCGGCGGGCAGCACAGGCTGGTGACCCCTCCGGCGGCGGCGGCGAGGGTTTCGCTGGCAATTGAGCCTTTGCGACTGTAGCCCGGCTCGCGCAGGGCTACGGCTAGGTCGACCAGGCCGGGGCTGGCCACCAAACCCGTGGCGTCGATGCTGCGCTCAGGGGCAAAACCGCTCGGCGCTTGGCCGAAGGCGGCGATCTTGCCGCCCTCCAGAAACAGGTCGGTGATCTGGTCCAGGCCGCTGGCCGGATCTATCACCCGCGCGCCGATGATATGGGTACGCATCAGCGCTGCTCCTGGTTGTTTTGATTCAGTTGACGCTGGGCGGCTTGGCCGCTCATGGCCATCGACAGCACGGCCATGCGAATCGCGATGCCGTAGGTAACCTGATTGAGAATCACCGACTGGGGGCCGTCGGCGACTGCCGATTCGATTTCAACCCCACGGTTGATCGGTCCTGGGTGCATCACCAGTGCGTCCGGTTTGGCCAGCGCCAAGCGCTGGGTGGTCAGGCCGTAGGTGCGGTAAAACTCGCCGGCGCTCGGTAGCAGGCCGCCGTGCATGCGTTCGGTTTGCAGGCGCAGCATGATGATGACGTCGACATCCTTGAGGCCTTCGGCCAGGTCGGTGTAAACGCTGACGCCGTATTGTTCGATGCCAACCGGCAGCAGGGTTTTCGGCGCGATCACGCGAATGTCCGGGCAGCCAAGGGTTTTCAGCGCCAGCATATTGGAGCGCGCCACTCGCGAATGAAGGATGTCGCCGACAATCGCCACCGAGAGATTCTCGAAGCCGCCCTTGTGCCGGCGGATAGTCAGCATGTCGAGCATGCCTTGGGTCGGGTGCGCGTGGCGGCCGTCACCGCCGTTGATGATCGCGACGTTGGGGCAGACGTGCTCGGCAATAAAGTGCGCGGCGCCAGAGTCGCCATGGCGGACCACGAACATGTCCGCGGCCATGGCCTCGAGGTTACGCAATGTGTCGAGCAGGGTTTCGCCCTTGCTGGTCGAGGAGGTCGACACATTCAGGGTGATCACATCGGCCGACAGGCGCTGAGCGGCCAGCTCGAACGTGGTGCGAGTGCGCGTGGAGTTCTCGAAGAACACATTGCAGACGGTTTTGCCGCGCAGCAACGGGACTTTCTTCACGGCGCGGGCGCCGACTTCGAGAAAGGAGTCGGCGGTGTCGAGGATTTCCGTCAGTAACTCGCGGGATAACCCGTCAATCGAGAGGAAATGGCGCAGTTGGCCCAGGTCGTTGAGTTGCAGCGGGCGCTTAGCGGCAGTCGGCGTCATCGCGATGGGTCTCAGTTGGGGGCAATAGTCTGGCGCTCAAGCGTGAGCGGGGCCGGGCCAAGCAATTTTACCCGCTCGGTGGCGGCGAGCGACAGGCTGGCACCGACCACGTCGGGACGAATCGGTAATTCGCCGGCGTTCAGGTCCAGCAGGCAGACCAGGGTCACGCTGGCCGGGCGACCATAATCGAACAGTTCATTGAGGGCGGCGCGAATGGTGCGGCCGCTCATCAGCACGTCGTCAACCAGCACCAGATGCTGACCTTCGATCTCAAACGGCAGTGCCGAGGGGCGTACCTGTGGGTGCAGGCCGTTTTGGCTGAAATCGTCGCGGTAGAACGAGACGTCCAGGGTGCCCAGCGGTGTGTGCAGGCCGAGGCTGTGCAGCAGCGCCTCGGCAACCCAGATGCCGCCGGTGCGAATGCCGATAAAGCGCGGTTCGCTGATCTGCCGTTGCTGCAGGTGCGCCGTGAGGGCTGCGGCCATTTGTGGCAGTAGCGTGGCGGGGTCGGGCAGGTTCATTGGCGCTCCTCGTTAGTCTGCTTCTCGCTATAGCTGGCGAGCCAGCTTTCCAGCAGTAGCGCGGCGGCGAGAGCATCCACCGGATTGTCGCGGTAACTGCCGCGTTGGCCCTCGCTTAGGCGTTGGCCTTTGGCCTCGTAGGTGGTCAGGCGTTCATCCTGCATGTGCACGGGTAGGTTGAAGCGGCCATTCAGGCGGCGGGCGAATTTCTCGGCCCGCTCGCTCATGGCGCTCGGCGTGCCGTCCATGTTCAGCGGCAGGCCGACCACTATGGCGTCGGGTTGCCATTCGCGGATCAGTGCTTCGACCTTTTGCCAGTCGGGCACCCCGTTTTGTGCTTTGAGAATGCACAGCTCGCGAGCCTGGCCGGTGATGAGTTGGCCGACCGCAACGCCGATTTGTTTGGTGCCGTAGTCAAAGCCCAGCAGTAATTTCAGTACAGCGGCCATCAGGCGTGGCCCACTTGGTTGCTCAGCAGGCTGAGGTTGACCCCCAGGCTGGCGGCGGCAGCGGCCAGTCGTTGTTCGGCGGGTAAGTCGAACAAAATCTGTGGGTCGGCTGGACAGGTTAGCCAAGCATTGGCGGCCAATTCGGCCTCCAGTTGGCCGGCGTCCCAGCCGGCGTAACCGAGGGCGATCAGGTGTTGGCGGGGGCCATGGCCTTGGGCAATGGCAAATAGCACGTCCTGCGAGGTCGAGAGCCCGAGCGGGCCCAGCTCCAGGGTGGCCTGAAATTGCATCCCGCTGGGGTGCAGCACGAAGCCGCGGTCGGTCTGCACCGGGCCGCCGGAAAAAATCGGCAGATCCTGGCAGGCGCTGCTCGGTTCAAGTTCTGGGTTTAGCTGTTCAATCACATCCGCCAGGCTCAGGCCGCTGGGGCGATTGATGATCAGGCCCATGGCGCCACCGGCATTGTGCTCAACCACATAGGTGACGGTCTGCGCAAAGCTCGGATCGCTCATGTGCGGCATGGCAATCAGGAAGTGGTGCTTAAGGTAGCTTGGGCTGGCATCTTTCATGGGCATAGTGTGTCGCTCGCGGGGCGCGCTGACAAGCCAGCTCACTGGCTGGAGAGGCGATCGCCGCGGTCAAAACGCCAGGTGCGGATGATTTCCAGGCGATCAAACTCGGCCAGGTCTTTATTGAATGGCGCGAAGGGGGCCGCGAGGCGAACGATGCGCAGGGCGGCTTGATCGAGGGTGTCTTGGCCGGACGATTCAAGCAGCTGGACCTCGTAAAGGCTGCCATCCCGGTTGATCGACACGAGCAAGCGCAGGCTGCCATAAATGCGCTGTTGGCGTGCCTCGTCGGGATAATTAAGGTTGCCAATGCGCTCAATTTTTTTGCGCCACTCCTCTTTGTACCAAGCGCCTTTGTCGCGCATGGTTGAGGCGGCGTTGAGGCGCTGGATTTTTGGTCGTTTGGCGTACAGCTGTTGATCTTGCGCGAGCTGCGCTTCGAGGCTGGCGATTTCGCTCGACAGCTGACTGCTGTCAAATACCGGGGCCGGGCGTGATTGTTCTTCGGGTTTGGCCCGCGCGCTCTTGATTGGGGTTTTTTCGGTTTGCGGGGCTTTGGTGGCGACCGCAGCTTTAGGTGCTTCATTTTTGCGGGTGCTGGCCGGTGGCGCGGCGGGCGGGGTAACCCGCTTGACTTGGGTGTCCTGGAACAGTGCGCGTTCAGTGGTTTTGGGTGCGGCTTTTTTGTCTAGGGTGCCGCTGCCTTGCTGGTTGTCTTGGGCCAGAAAATCCGCCTGCTTGGGTTTCTCGGCGCTTTTGAAGGTCGATAAGGTGATTTCCAGGGTTTTACTGATTTGCCCGGGTTCGGCCAGGCTAAAACTCAGGCCGAGAATCAGTGCCACATGCAGGGCAGCGGCCAAAAATAGAGTAAAGCCCAGCCTGTCCGCCGGGCGTACGCCGGCAGCAACAAGCGGGGTAGGTTGGCTAGCAGTTTTCATAATGCGGCGCGACGCTCTGGAAACTCGAGGCGTTCAAAGTTGCGCGCAGTCTGCCCAGCGTCAGAATAAAAGTCTATGAAGCACTGCGCGCTGTGAGCAGTTCGGCGATCGCGTCGATCAGTTGTTCGGCGATGCGGGTGCCAAAGGCATTGTCGATCTCGCGAATGCAGGTGGGGCTGGTGACGTTGATTTCGGTGAGGTAGTCGCCAATCACGTCCAAGCCGACAAACAGCAAGCCTTTTTCGCGCAGGGTGGGGCCGACTTGGGCGGCAATCCAGCGGTCGCGCTCGGTTAAGGGGCGGGCTTCGCCACGTCCGCCGGCTGCCAGGTTGCCACGGGTCTCGCCGGCTGCCGGAATGCGTGCCAGGCAGTAAGGAATGGGCTCGCCATTGATCATCAAAATGCGCTTGTCGCCCTCTTTGATCGCCGGTAAGTAGCCTTGCGCCATGATCTGCTGAGTGCCGTGGGCGGTCAGGGTTTCGAGAATTACTGAGAGATTCGGGTCGCCTTCGCAGTGGCGAAAGATCGAAGAGCCGCCCATGCCGTCCAAGGGTTTGAGAATGATGTCACGCTGCTCAACGGCAAACTCGCGCAGAATGTCGGCACGGCGACTGACCACGGTCGGCGGCGTGCATTGCGGAAATAACGTAGCAAACAACTTCTCGTTGCAGTCGCGCAGGCTTTGCGGGCGATTGACCACCAGCACGCCGGCTTGCTCGGCTTGCTCAAGCAGATAGGTTGAGTAGACAAACTCATTGTCGAAAGGTGGGTCTTTACGCATCAGGATGACGTCAAGTTCGCTTAGAGCGATGTCTTGTTCGTCTTGCAGCTCGAACCAGTGCTGGGGGTCTTCGAATACTTTTAGCGGGCGAGTACGGGCTCGAGCGATGCTGGCTTTCTGGTAAAGGTCTTGTTGTTCCATATAGAACAACGACCAGCCGCGGGCCTGCGCCGCCAATAGCATGGCCAGCGAGCTGTCCTTCTTGAAGGCAATGCCCGCAATTGGATCCATGACGATTCCGAGGCGTATGCCCATGGTTGATACTCCGCATTAAAATCGGCAGCGCTAGGCTGGCGTGGCTAAGCTACAAGGCCTAAGGGTGGCGTGAGCGCGGTTTGCGGTCAAGGCGCGCGTTGTGCTCTTGGGGTTATAGATTGCGTTAGGAGAGTGTGCTAAAAAGGCCTGACGATTTGGGTGTAGCCCGTCGGTGACAGGGCCTTAAGCGCACTGGTAGAAAGCAAAAATAACGACTCACCGAAGCGATGGTAGGGCAAACATGGAACAGCATTCCGAAGGCTTGAGGGTGATGGTAATCGACGACTCGAAGACGATTCGTCGCACCGCCGAAACCTTACTGAAGAAAGTCGGTTGTAATGTCATTACGGCAGTCGATGGTTTTGATGCGTTGGCAAAAATTGCCGACACGCATCCCAGTATCATTTTCGTCGACATCATGATGCCGCGGCTCGATGGTTATCAAACCTGCGCCCTGATCAAGAACAACAGCGAATTTAAATCTACCCCGGTTATCATGCTGTCCTCAAAGGATGGTTTATTTGATAAGGCCAAGGGTCGTATCGTCGGTTCTGATCAGTACCTCACCAAGCCCTTCAGTAAAGAAGAGTTGCTTGGGGCGATAAAGACCCATGTGCCAGACTTTGTTCCGGTGGAACAAGCTTCTTGATGTCCGGTCGTCAGGCTGGTGATATCTATTGCGTATGGGGAACACCATGGCTCGTATTTTAATTGTTGATGACTCTCCGACTGAAATGTACAAATTGACGGCAATGCTGGAAAAGCATGGCCATCAGGTGCTGAAGGCGGAAAACGGTGCAGATGGTGTCGCTTTGGCGCGCCAGGAAAAGCCCGATGCCGTATTGATGGACATAGTTATGCCGGGCCTGAATGGTTTTCAGGCAACCCGTCAATTGACCAAAGATGCAGATACCAGCCACATTCCGGTGATCATCGTGACCACCAAAGATCAGGAAACTGACAAGGTGTGGGGCAAGCGCCAAGGCGCCAAGGACTATCTGACCAAGCCAGTTGATGAAGCCACCTTGCTGAAAACGCTGAATGCGGTGTTGGCCGGTTAATGCTGCGCTGTCTGTAACTCAATAATAATAAGACCAAGGTCGACATGTCTGACGTCCAATCCCCTTTTCAGCTTCTGTTTGAGATCGATCAGCGTTGTCGGCGCCTGGCTGCCGGCTTGCCGTCGCAGAAAGAAGCCATACAGACATGGAGTGGCATTGGTTTTCGCATGGGCGAGCGCTTGTTTGTGGCGCCTATGGGCGAGATCGGCGAGGTGTTACATGAGCCGCGCTATACCTTGTTGCCTGGTGTGAAAAGTTGGGTCAAGGGCGTGGCCAACGTACGCGGTCGGTTGTTGCCAATCATGGATTTATGCGCTTTCTTCGGTGGTGAGTTGTCGCCACTGCGCAAGAAGCGCCGTGTGTTGATTGTGGATCATCAAGAGATCTTCGCCGGTCTAACGGTCGACGAAGTCTTTGGCATGCAGCATTTTCCGGTGAGCGCCTTTTCCGAGCAGCTACCACCGCTCGAGGCGAGCATTCAGCCCTTCATTCATGGCGTTTTTCAACGTGAGCAGCCTTGGCTGGTGTTCAGTTCGCATGCGCTGGCGCAGGATCAGGGGTTTCTTGATGTGGCGTTTTAAAGCAGTTTCGGTTGGGCCAGCATTGCTGGCCTTTTGGCGTTACATGGGAATCGTAGTGCGGTCGGTCCGGGCGGGGGCCTAACAATGAAAAAACTAAACACAGGCAATTTTTTAGCGGGTATGCGCAGTAGCACGATGATTGCGGGGCTGTTTATTGTCCTGATCGTTGCGATCGTGTTGCTGTTCGTGAACTTCGCGTACCTCAACACCCAGGCGGGTTACGACAAACAGTACATCAGTAACGCCGGCGAACTGCGGGTTCTGTCGCAACGTATCGCCAAGGCTGCGACTGAAGCCGCGGCCGGTAAGGCCGAGGCCTTTGCCTTGCTGAAAGATGCGCGTAATGACTACGCCAAGCGCTGGGATCAACTTGTTAAGGGTGATGAAACCACCGGTTTGCCATCCGCCCCAGAATCCGTGCAAGCGGATATGGCGGCAGTGCAAAAAGAGTGGGACAGCATGCGGCAAAACGCCGATGCCATCTTGGCCAGCGAGCAAACGGTATTGTCGTTGCACCAGGTAGCGGCAACGCTGGCGGAAACTATTCCGCAACTGCAGGTTGAATACGATGAAGTTGTCGAGATTTTGCTGCAAAGCAAAGCACCGGCGATTCAGGTATCTGTAGCTCAGCGCCAATCACTGTTGGCTGAGCGGATTCTCGGCTCGGTAAACAAGGTACTGACCGGTGACGAAGATTCGGTGCAAGCCGCCGACATGTTTGGTCGCGATGCCAGCCTGTTTGGCCGCGTACTGAGCGCCATGCTGGAAGGCAATGCGGCCATGGAAGTGTCCATGGTGACCGACAAAGAGGCATTGGATCGCCTGGCGGAAATTTCCGAGTTGTTCCAGTTCGTATCGGGCTCGGTAGATGAGATTCTGGAAACCTCGCCGGAGTTATTCCAGGTTCGCGAATCGGCCGGCAGCATCTTCACTGGCTCGCAAATGCTCTTGGATAGCGCTTCGCAGCTAACCGTCAGCTTTGAAAACCTGGCAGCCGGACGTGCGGCAAACACCTTGGCCGGTTATGTGCTGGGCGCCTTGGCGCTTGCGGCCATTATCCTTATAGGCTTGGTAATGGTGCGTGAAACTAACCGTCGTCTAGCCAAAACGGCTGAGAAGAACGAACGTAACCAAGTGGCAATTATGCGTCTGCTGGATGAGATCGGTGACCTTGCTGACGGTGACTTGACCGTGTCGGCGACGGTAACCGAGGACTTCACGGGCGCCATTGCTGACTCGATTAACTACTCGATTGACCAGCTGCGCGA
>JAURXE010000333.1 GCA_030654635.1 Pseudomonas sp. | reverse complement strand
CGTTTTTGCTGTTTGTCTGGGGAGGCCATGGAGGCGAGTTCCTTGTGCGGCGCAGCCATATTCATGGCTAGGGATAATCGAGCGCACATTGTATTCAGTCTTGGCTGGGTTCGTCGGTCAAAGCGCCGCTGATTGATCTATATTAGGCGAACTAACCCGCCGTACTCGGCCCACCGCCAGGCGCGCGGTGCATGGCGGCAACGGGTAGCATGGCGCGAAAAATCAACAAATGGGCTGAGCCGGCATGCTAGCGTTGGCACTGAGTCGTAAATTCACGGACTGAACAACCTTTGTAGCCGCTTATGAAAAAAGACAGCCCAATGCCATTGGCGAGTGTCATCGATCTGCTGCTGGACGCGGTCTGCGTGGTGGATGCCGATGGTCGCATCGTGTTTGTCAGCGCCGCCTGCGAGCGTATTTTTGGCTACACGCCGGAGGAAATGCGCGGCAAGGCCATGATCGAGATGGTGGCCCCCGACGATGTGGCCAGAACCCTGGCGGCGGCCAATGAGGTGATGTCCGGGCAATCCAAACTGCACTTTGAAAACCGCTACCTGCATAAAGACGGTCGCGAGGTGCACATCATGTGGTCGGCGCGTTGGTCGGAGACCGATCAGCTGCGCATCGGCGTGGCACGCGACATCAGCGAGTTGAAGCAGGCGCAGGCGCTACAAAGCGTGATTTACTCGATCTCTGAAGCGGCCCATGCGGCCAAAGACCTGGTTGCGCTGTTTCAACAAATCCATCAAACCATCGACAAGATGCTCCCGGCGCTGGGTTTTTGCGTGGCGCTGTACGATGCCGAAAGCGATCAGCTGAACTTTCCCTATCACGTCGAAGAGCAGGGTCAGGCCTCGGGCTCGCTGGAGTCCTCGGTCAGCATCTGTCAGGAAGTGGTGCGCAATGGGCAGCCGCTGCTGCTGACCCCCGAAACGCTGAACAGCCTGTTGGCTACGTTGCCCATGGCGGTCGATGTCAGTGCTTTTTGCTGGCTGGGCGTGCCGCTTTATTCGAGCCAGGGCACCATCGGTGCGCTGGTGTTAAAGAGCAAAGCGGGCAGTGTTAGCTACACCGAGAAACACCTGGAACTGCTGCAGTTTGTGGCTACCCAGGTGGTCACCGCCATCGAGCGCAAGCGGCTGTATGCCCGTTTGCAGCATATGGCGCAAAACGATGAGTTGACGGGCTTGCCCAACCGGACCTTTTTGCATGACCGTTTGAGTGTTGCGCTGACCAGGGTCAAGCACAGTGGCGGACGAGTGTGCGTGATCTTTCTGGACTTGAACAAATTCAAACGGGTCAACGACTCCTTCGGCCATGCCGTCGGTGACCTGCTGCTGCAGGAAGTGGCCAGCCGGCTGAAGCAAGCGGTGCGCGAGGGCGATACCGTGGCCCGGATTGGCGGCGACGAGTTCGTCGTGCTGTTGGAAAGCATCAAACAGCCGGAAACGGCCTTGCTGGTTTCCGGGAAAATCCGCGCCGCCCTGAGCCGGCCGATGGACCTTGAGGGGCGCAACTTGCAGATACTGCCGAGCATCGGTATTGCCCATTACCCAGAACATGGTGATGGGGTCGCACAGCTGCTCAAGCATGCCGATGAGGCGATGTATGCGGATAAAAAAAGCGGCAGTTCGCAGCCCTTGACCTAACTATCACGAGGCGCATCCGCATATACCTCGCATGATTAGATTGCAAAAATAAAGGCGCCTTCGGGCGCCTTTAGTTTGTTTGCCGCAGCGTTTTAGCTGGTGGCCGGGGCCTTGCTGTGCAGCGGGCTGGCGGGTTCGCAGCCAGGGGTGCAATCGGCCAGGCCGAGGGTGCTGGCTTGGGCTTGCTCGATGGTTTGTCGCACGGTGGTCATGGCAGCTTCCGGGTCGAAGTCGTAGTCCTCTTCCTCTTCGGCGCTGGGGTCTTCCGGCAGGAAGATGTTCAGCAAGATGGCGCTTAAAGCACCGACCGTGATCGAGGATTCGAAGATCAGGTGCAGGGATTTTGGCAGCGACAGCAGCACCTCAGGCACCACTGCTACACCTATCCCCAGGCCCAGGGAGATGGCCACGATCAGCATGTTGCGGCGGTGCAAGCCGGCCTCGGCGAGGATCTTGATCCCGGCCACGGCGACGGTACCGAACATGATGATGGTGGCGCCGCCGAGTACCGGCTTGGGCATGCCCAGCAACACAGCACCGATCACCGGAAACAAGCCGAGCAGCACCATGATGGCGGCGATATACAGGGCCACGTGGCGGCTGGCAACGCCGGTCAGTTGGATCACCCCGTTGTTCTGCGCGAAGGTGACCATCGGCATGCTGTTGAGGGTCGCGGCGATCACCGAGTTGAGACCGTCGGACAGCAGCCCGGATTTGATCCGGCGGATATACACCGGACCTTGCACCGGCTGGTGGGAAATCATCGAGTTGGCGGTCAGGTCACCGGCGGCTTCCAAAGGTGTGACCAGGAAGATGATGGCAATCGGCACGAAGGCCACCCAGTCAAAGGCAAAGCCGTACTTGAATGGCACCGGCACGCTCACCAGCGGCAGGGCGGCGAAATCTGGTAGCTGCACCTTGCCCAGCGACATAGCCACCAGATAGCCGACGGTCAGGCCGATGATGATCGCACCCAAACGCAGCAGCGGCGCATTGAAGCGGTTGAGCACCACGATGATGCCCAACACCAAGAAGGCCAGGCCGAGGTTTTCTGCCGAGCCCAGATCGGTGGCGCCGAAGCCACCGGCCATGTCGGTAACCGCCACTTTGATCAGCGACAGACCCATCAGGCAGATGATGGTGCCGGTCACCACGGGGGAGATCAGCTTGCGCAGTTTGTCGATGAACTGACTGAACGCTACTTCGACAAACGCGGCAAAGAAGCACACGCCGAAGATGGTGCCGAGAATTTCATCGGTGCCACCGCCGCGGGCTTTGACCAGGAAACCGGCGCTGAGAATCACGCTGAGGAAGGCGAAGCTGGTGCCCTGCAAACAGAGCAGGCCGGAGCCGATCGGGCCGAAACGGCGGGCCTGAATAAAGGTGCCAATGCCGGAGGCGAACAGCGCCATGCTGATCAGGTAGGGCACTTCGCTTTGCAGGCCGAGGGCGCCGCCGACGATCAGGGTCGGGGTGATGATGCCAACGAAGCTGGCCAGTACGTGTTGCAAGGCGGCGAAAATCGAGGGGAAAAACCCCGGTCGGTCGTCGAGTTGGTAGATCAGTTGGTTGCTGGGCGCACGGCGGCGCTGCTGCGGAAAATCACTCATGGGGATCAGCCTGCCATTTTGTTTTTAGACGGTCGTGGGCTTGAGTAGAGCGCGGTGAGGGCGCTCCGCTTGCTGACTGCACATAAACTGTCTGAGCAGTCAGCTCGCGAGCACTGTAG
>JAURXE010000319.1 GCA_030654635.1 Pseudomonas sp. | reverse complement strand
ATACCAAGGCGTGCTCTAAATAAGCTGGGTAGTTAGCCTTGTCGGCGTCGATAAAAATCAAATCAAAGCTTTCAGCATGAGCACTGCGCGCAAGCGTTGCCATGGTCTCCAGGGCGGGGCCGAGGCGCAGTTCAATCCGCTCTTCAAGGCCGGCCTGGCGCCAATAACGGCGTGCAATGTTGCTGTACTCGGCGGAAATATCGCAACAAATCAGCAACCCATCGTCGGCCATGGCGCCGGCCAGGCACAGGCTGCTGTAGCCGGTGAAGGTGCCAATTTCCAGCATGCGTTTGGCGCCCGTCAACTTGACCAGCAGCGCCATAAACTGGCCTTGCTCCGGGGCAATTTGCCAACGTGCTACCGGCAACTTTGCGGTTTCCTCACGCAACTGGCGCAGCAGCGCGCTTTCACGCAGCGAGACATCCAGCAGGTACTGATACAGCGGCTCGTCGAGGTTAAGGCTGCGATTGGTCATCCATCCTCCTGCCAGGCAAAGCAGCCCTGCGACTGCCGCTGAAGTTGGTGCTTTATTGAGCTTGGCGCTGCTGCAAATATTCCAGCACCGCCGCCTGGTCGCCACTGAACTCGATGCGTTGCGATTTGCTGTCACGCTGAAAGGCGTACATCGGGTCGTAGTATTCGCGCAGCAAGCCTTCGATCCACTCGCGGTGTAGCTGCACATCGGCGCTGCGTTGCTGCTCGGCCAGCGCCGCATTCATGCTGGCGGCCAAACGCTGATAACGCTCGCCGCCCAGGCGTTTAAGAATGTTGCTCAGGCTCTGCTGCAAGCGCTCAGCAAACAGCGCAAAGCCCTGCTCGGCGCCATGCACGGCGACAAAGTCGGCGCACAGATTGGTCACATAGTCGGCCAGAATCCGCGTAACGCGCCCCTCCAGACTGTCCTCCAGCCAGATCAGCGGATAGCCCTGCATGCCCTGGTGCAAGCCCAGGGGCACGGTGCAACTGCCAACCATGCGGCTCTCATCCTCGAGGACAAACTGAGTGTGGCCGGCGTGGCGTTTTTTCAGCAGATCGATGGCCAAACAATTCTCGAAATCGATCTGCGCCGGCTGCGGGCTCACCCGTTTGCCAAAGCTGGAACCACGGTGATTGGCGTGGCCTTCTAGGTCCAGAGCGTTATCCAGTTGGGCCAGCACCTCGGTCTTGCCAGTGCCGGTGAGGCCACCGACTATGACGAAATCGCACTGCGCCAAGGCCTGCTCGGTGGTTTCCAGCAGAAAAGTACGCATCGCTTTGTAGCCGCCGATGACTCGCGGATAGTCGATACCGGCTTCTTCCTTGAGCCATTGCTGGACGATTTGCGAGCGCAGGCCGCCGCGAAAGCAATACAGATAGCCCTCGGGATTGGCCTGAGCAAAGGCCGCCCAGCCAGCAATCCGCTCGGCTTTAACGGCGCCGTTGACCAACTGATGACCCAGTTTGATGGCGGCGTCCTGACCACGCTGCTTGTAACAGGTACCGACTTGCTGGCGTTCAAGGTCATTCATCAGCGGCAAATTGATCACGCCGGGGAAGGCGCCCTTGCTGAATTCGACCGGCGCGCGAGCATCCATCATCGGCACGTCACGGAGAAACAGCTCACGGAAATCAGCGGTATTGGCGCGCATCAAAACACCTCGACCGCGTAAGTCTGTCGCTCAACCAGCGCGCCGATGGGCGCCAGCTCCAAGCCCAACTCCGCCGCCACGGCGAGGAACTCGGCCTCGCCCTCGGCGGTGACAGCCACCAGCAAACCACCGCTGGTTTGTGGGTCACAGAGCAGGAATTTCTGCTCATCGGTCAGCGGCGCCACCTTCTCGCCGTAACTGTCGAAGTTGCGGTGGGTGCCGCCGGGCACGCAGCCTTGCTCCAGATAGTAATCGACCCCCGGCAGACGCGGCACAGCGGCGAATTCAAGTTGCGCGGTCAGGCCGCTGCCGTCGGCCATTTCCAGCAAATGGCCGAGCAGGCCGAAGCCCGTGACATCGGTCATGGCGGTGACACCGGCCAGCTTGCCAAAACGGCTGCCGGGGGTGTTCAGGGTGCACATCCACTGACAGGCCAGGCCGACATCCTCAGGGCGCAATTTGGCTTGCTTCTCGGCGGTGGTCAGAATGCCGATGCCTAAGGGTTTGCTCAGGTACAGGCGGCAACCAACGGTGGCGCTGTCGTTGCGTTTCATATGGCGTTTGAGCACCACGCCGGTGACCGCCAGGCCGAAAATCGGCTCAGGGGCGTCGATCGAGTGGCCACCGGCCAGGGGAATCCCGGCCGCGTCACACACCGCTCGGCCGCCACGAATCACCTCGCGGGCCACCTCGGGCGGCAACAGATTGACCGGCCAGCCGAGAATGGCGATGGCCATCAGCGGGTCGCCGCCCATGGCGTAAATATCGCTGATGGCGTTGGTGGCGGCGATCCGGCCGAAGTCGTAAGGGTCATCGACTATCGGCATAAAGAAGTCGGTGGTCGACACCACGCCGCGCTCGTCATCCAGAGCATAGACCGCCGCATCGTCGCGCGAGGCATTGCCAACCCAGAGCTTGGGATCGAGGTTCTGCGCGCCGCTGCCGGCCAGGATCACATCCAGCACCTTGGGTGAAATCTTGCAGCCACAACCGGCGCCATGACTGTATTGGGTGAGACGGATAGGTTCGGTCATTGAAATTCTCGAGCGACGCACGCAGACAAAAGTGCCCGCAGTCTAACAAAGCCGCCTAGGTATAAATGCACGTTGATGGGTATCGCTACGCTCAACCCATCCTACGAAGCCTGCCAAGTCGGCAACCAGGCGAGGCTTTGCTCGGTTTGCCGACTTGGCTTGTATTCCGCCCCCAGCCAGCCGTCGTAACCCGTGTCGCGCAAGGTGGCCAGCAGCGGGACAAAATCCAGCGCGCCGGTGCCTGGCTCGCCGCGCCCCGGGCAATCGGCAAACTGCACATGGCCGATGCGCCCAGCCAGCAGGGCGATGCCGGAAGCAACATCCAGGCCTTGGCGGGCCATATGGTAGAGGTCGAACTGCGCCTGCAGATTGGGCTGGGCGACGGCGCGCAGCAGTTCATCCAACTGTTCTGGGGTGTTGAGCAGAAAGCCCGGCATATCCAGCGGATTGATCGCCTCGCAGAGCACACCGACCCCCAGCACGGCGAAGGCTTCGGCAGCTTTGCTTAAGTTAGCGGTCAAGCAGGCCAGTGCCTGCTCGCGGCTGACGCCTGCGGCCAAACGGCCGGCCAGGACATTAACGTAAGCCGGGCGGGTCATGGCCGCGTAGGTCAGCGCCTGTTGCAGGGCTGTGTCGAACTCCGCTTGGCGGGCCGGCACCGCCGCCAGGCCGGGCCCGCCCGTCATCAGGTCGCCGGCCGGTAGATTGATCAACCGTAGTGGCAGACCGGCGCGAGCCAGCGCCTCTTTTAGCTGCAGGGCCGGAACCTCGTAAGGAAACTGGATTTCCACTCCATCGAAACCGGCCGCTGCCGCTGCTTGAATACGCCCAAGCAACGGCAACTCGCTAAACAGCAACGACAGATTGGCGGCAATTTTCATGGCTTTGCCTCGCGGTACAACTCAATCAGGGTGGCCGGATCGCGCTGCAGATTGCCCTGACTGCCGTGTAGGCGCATCAGCTGGGCGGCCAGACCGCTGAGCGGCGTGGCTGAATCCTGCTCGCGGGCCAGCTTGACCGCCGTATCCAGGTCTTTGAGCAGGGTGCGCACATGCCATTTGATCGGCTCAAATTGGCTGCTGGCCATCTGC
>JAURXE010000309.1 GCA_030654635.1 Pseudomonas sp. | reverse complement strand
GGTTAGCTGCTCAATGCTGTTTTGCAGCATGGCCAGTTTGTCGGCAGGTAGAGGCAGGTCGTCGCTGTTGATCCGCCGTTGCGGCAAGAAGCGCTCGGGCAAATGGGCGTAGTTGAACACCGAAAGGCGATCGGGTTGCAGGGTAATGATGGCGTCCACGGTGCGGGCGAAGCTTTCCGGGGTCTGCTTGGGCAAGCCGTAGATCAGGTCGATATTGATCGAGCGAAACTGCAGGGTGCGCGCCGCGTCAACGATGGCACGGGTTTCCTCCAGGCTTTGGAGGCGATTTACCGCCCGCTGCACCTCTGGGTCGAGGTCCTGCACGCCGAGGCTGACGCGGTTGAAGCCGAGCTCGCGGAGCAAACCCATGGTTGACCAATCGGCTTCGCGCGGATCTATCTCGATGCCGTAATCGCCGGAGTCATCATTGGCCAAGTTGAACTTGCTGCGCAGTTTGGCCATTAACCGGCGCAGTTCATCGTGGCTGAGAAAAGTCGGCGTGCCGCCGCCCAGATGCAGCTGCTCGACCTGTTGATTAGGCGCGAGGTGACAGCTGATCAGGTCGATTTCTTTTTCCAGCCGCTCCAGATAAGGCAGCGCCCGCCCGCGATCTTTGGTGATGACTTTGTTGCAGCCGCAGTAGTAACAAATGTTGGCGCAAAAAGGCACGTGCACATAAAGCGACAGGGGGCGTTGGGCTTTGCGACTGTCACGCAAGGCGTGCAGTAGCTCAAACGAACCTATGCTGTCCTGAAACTGCACGGCGGTTGGGTACGAGGTGTAGCGTGGGCCGGCTTGATCGTAACGGCGGATCAGATCGGTGTCCCAGCGAATGGCGTCGAGCATGCGGACGGTTTCCGGTTTGGCTGGCCTGAGTTCAGGAGACATGCCGGGGAGTTTAAATAGACTTGTCGCAGCTGATCTTGACCTGTATCAACCGGACTGGCTGGCGCTCGCAGCCGCATGCGTGCCGTGGCCCATCAGCCAGGCTTGGTGAGGACCGGGCAGGGTCCACAGGCCAAAGAGGATGACCAACAGGCCGCCGGCCATGCGGATGTTGCGTTTGCGCAGCAACCGGTTCACCCGCTCGGCAGCCAAGCCACTGGCCAGCAGCACCGGCCAAGTACCCAGCCCAAAAGCCAGCATCAGCAGTGCGCTGTCGACGGCACTGCCCTGGCTGGCCGCCCAGAGCAGGGTGCTGTAGACCAGGCCGCACGGCAGCCAGCCCCAGAGTGCGCCGAGCAGCAGCGCTCGGGGCAGGCTGGTGACCGGCAGCAGACGTTTGGAGAACGGCTGGATATAGCGCCAGAGGCCGCGCCCCAGCGCCTCGATACGGGTCAGCCCGCTCCACCAGCCACCCAGATACAGGCCCATGCACACCAGCAACAATCCGGCGGCTATGCGCATGGCCATGGCCGCTGGGCTATTGGCCAGCGCCCAGCCGCCGAGGCCGAGCAGCAAGCCCGCGCAGCCATAACTGAGTACCCGACCGAGGTTATAGGCCAGCAGCAGTTGTACGCGGCGACCGCGTTGCTCAGCGGGAATGGCCATGGTCAGGGCGCCCATCAAACCGCCGCACATCCCTAAGCAATGGCCGCCACCGAGCAAGCCGAGCACCACGGCGGAAATCAACAAGGGCAGCAACTCAAGCACGGGTTGAGTCCTGCGGTTCGCTTTTGTCTTGCGCCTCTTGCACGCCGGCGCGGTGTGCGGGGTCCTCGTCGTCAAACAGGATGCTATGGGCCGGGCCGTCCATGTCATCGTATTGGCCGCTGTCGACTGCCCAAAACAGCAGGCGAATGGCCAGAGCGACAATCACAATGGCGATGGGAATCATTACATACAGCGCGTCCATCACAGCTCCGAGGTTGATTGACTAAGTCGGTGTGCTCGCACGGGTCAGGCGTAAGGCGTTGAGTACCACCAGCAGGGAACTTAGCGACATACCCAAGGCCGCCCACAATGGGGTGACCCAGCCTAGAGCGGCGAAGGGCAGCACTAGGCCATTGTACAGACAGGCCCAGGCCAGATTCTCGCTGATAATCCGCCGGGTCCGTCGCGCCAGGGCGAAGGCCTGAATCAGACTGTCCAGGCGGTTGGACAAGAGCACGGCATCGGCGCTGGTTTTCGCAAGATCCGTGGCCGAACCCATGGCCACGCTAATGTCGGCTGCGGCCAGTACAGGTACGTCGTTGACCCCATCGCCGAGCATCAGTACCCGTCGACCTTGGCTGTGCAATTGTTGCAGCACCGCAAGTTTATCGGCCGGGGTCAGGCCACCACGGGCGTCGTCGATGCCCAACTCGGCCGCCACCTGGGCGACCATCGGTGAACTGTCACCCGACAACAACAGGGTTTGCCAACCCTGGGCGCGGCAGGCGTCGAGCAAGGCCTGCGCATCGCTGCGCAAGCGGTCGTCGAGCACCAGCCAGGCCAGCGGGCCTTGGCAGTCACCGAGCAGCAGCCACTGGCCTTGCTCGGCCGCGATGCTGGGAAGGCTGGCGCCACTCAGGGCGGCGACAAACGCTGGCTGGCCAATGCGCAACTGCTGGCCATTGACCCAGCCTTCCAGTCCCACTCCGGGTTCACTGCGCACCTCTGTTGCGGCCAGCGGCGACTGGCCAAAGGCGCGTGCAATCGGGTGTTCGGAGCGATTTTCCAGGGCGGCGGCTAGGGCCAGGCAGTGTTCGGCGTCCGCTGCGCCCAGGGGGTGGATCTCGCGCAGGGTCAGACGTCCCTCGGTGAGGGTGCCGGTCTTGTCGAAAATTACCGTATCTATCTGATTCAAGCCGTCCAGCACGTGACCGCGGGTCAGCAACAGGCCGAGTTTATGCAGGCTGCCGGTGGCGGCGGTCAGCGCTGTAGGCGTGGCCAGTGACAGGGCGCAAGGGCAGGTGGCGACTAGCAGGGCGAGCACAATCCAGAACGCCCGCTGCGGATCAAGTTGCCACCAGGCCAGGCCAACGATGGCCGCCGTAACCAGCACTATCAGCAGGAACCATTGCGCCACGCGGTCTGCCAATTGGGCCAGGCGCGGTTTTTCTGCCTGGGCGCGCTCCAGCAAGCGCACTATCGCCGACAGTCGGGTGGCGCTGCCGAGGGCTTTCACCTGGACAGTGAGCGGTCCTTCGACATTCAGGGTGCCGGCACTGACATGCTCGCCGACACCACGTGGCAGGGGCAGGTATTCGCCGGTGAGCAGTGATTCATCAAGGCTCGATTGGCCGCTGATGATCAGCCCGTCGGCGGCCAGCAAGGCGCCTGGCGGCACCAGGATATGATCGTCCAGTTGCAGTT
Organism: Pseudomonas sp.; assembly: GCA_030654635.1. Lineage (GTDB taxonomy): Bacteria > Pseudomonadota > Gammaproteobacteria > Pseudomonadales > Pseudomonadaceae > Aquipseudomonas. Next base: position 252 of record JAURXE010000309.1, on the reverse strand, counting down.
CACTGAGCAAAATCCGGGTGCTTTGGCCTTGTGCGTCCAAGCGTAAGCAGGAGGCGGGCAGCAAGTTAACCAGTTGCGCGGTGGCAGCGGCGGTGCGCTCTCGAGCGCGGCGCTCAAGGTAGCGGCCGGCCAGCAAAAACAAGGCAAACATGCCCACCGCATCAAAATACAGCTCACCGTGCTGAAACAGGGTTGACCAGATGCCGGCCACATAGGCGCCCCCTATGGCCAGGGATACCGACACATCCATGG
>JAURXE010000308.1 GCA_030654635.1 Pseudomonas sp. | reverse complement strand
AAGCTGTTGGCGAAACGGTTGTAAGCCGGCGGACGCATGACCGACACCTCGGCGCGAATCGCCTCCAGCACCTCGAGCACGCTACGACCGTCGCCGTGGCTGGCGTGCAGTTCGAAGTCAAATAGCGACAGCTCAACCTGCCGCACCATCTGCATGCCGGACTGAAAATTCTTCGCCGCGAGCATCTTATCCAGCAGGTCTTGCGGCAGTGGCTCGCCGGTTTCGAAGTGACCGGAGATCAGCGCCAGGCCTTGCGGCTCCCAGCACCAGTTTTCCATAAACTGGCTTGGCAACTCGACCGCATCCCAAGCCACGCCGTTGATGCCCGAGGCACCGGCAAACTCGACACGGGTCAACAGATGATGCAGACCGTGACCGAACTCGTGGAATAGGGTGGTGACTTCATCATGGGTCAACAACGCCGGTTGGCCGTTGACGGCCGGAGTGAAGTTACACACCAGATTGGCCACCGGACTGATCAGCTCGCCGTTGGCGCTGCGGCGCTGATCGCGGGCACCGTCCATCCAGGCGCCGCCACGCTTGTTGGCGCGCGCGTAGAGATCGAAGAAGAAGCGCCCGACTGGCCGGCCCTGCTCGCTGATTTGAAACAGTCGCACATCCGGGTGCCAGCGATCGAAGCCAGACAGCTCCTGAATCTCGATGCCATATAGCTGCTGGACTATGGCAAACAGACCCGACAACACCTTGTCGATCGGAAACCAGGCACGCACTACTTCCTGCGACAGGCTGTAACGCTGCTGACGCATCTTCTCGGCGTAGTAACCGGCGTCCCAGCTTTGCAACTCGGCACAACCCAGCTCGGCAGCAAAGGCTTGTAGCTCGGCCAGATCACGCACGGCGAACGGTTTGCCGCGTCGGCCCAGATCGCGCAAGAAGCTCAACACCTGAACATTGCTGTCGGCCATTTTGCTGGCCAGCGACAACTCGCCGTAGTCGTTAAAGCCCAGCAACTGCGCCAACTCTTGGCGCAGGTCGAGAATCTCGACCATCAGCGGGCCGTTATCAAACTGGCCGGCGTTCGGCCCCTGCTCAGAGGCGCGGGTGCAGTAGGCGGCGTACAGCTCTTCGCGCAGGGCGCGGTCGTCGGCGTAGGTCATCACCGCGTAGTAGCTGGGGAACTCCAGGCTAATCAGCCAGCCGTCGAGATCTTTAGCTTGGGCGGCTTGGGCCATTTGCGCCTTGGCCGAATCAGTCAGGCCGGCCAACTCAGCTTCGCGGGTGATGTGCTTGGTCCAGGCTTGAGTGGCGTCGAGCAGCTGGTTGGAGAATTTGCTGGTCAGCTCCGAGAGCCGCATCTGAATGGCGCCGTAGCGTTGTTGCTCGGCGGGGGGTAAGTCGATGCCCGACAACCGGAAATCGCGCAGGGCATGTTGCAGTATGGTGCTTTGCGCCAGCTCAAAATCGGCGGCGGCCGGGCTGTTGGCCAGCGCTTGATAGGCGTCGAACAGCGGCTTGTTCTGGCCAATTTCGGTCCAGTATTGCGACAGCTTCGGCAGACAGGCCTCATAAGCCGCACGCAACTCGGGGCTGTTGCACACCGCATTCAAATGGCTGACCGGACTCCAGGCCCGCCCCAGACGTGCGCCCAATTCATCCAGCGCCAGCACCAAACCGTCCCAAGTTGGGATGCCCGATTGTTTGGTCAATAACTCCGTCAGCGCCGCGCGGCTGTCGGCAAGAACAGTATCAATGGCCGGCTCCACATGCTCGGGACGGATGCTGGAGTAGGGCGGCAGGTCGAAATCTTGCAGAAGCGGATTGCTGGCGGTCACGGCATACACCTGTAGGTTGATGCTGAATAATTCAGGGCTGACTCAGGCTGAGTGAAAACGTAGCGAGCGAAGGTTAGGCAAGGCAAAAACAGGCGAAACAGCACAGTTTACGAGCTGTAAATGAGCATTTTGAGCCTGTTTTTAACGCCGCATAACCGAGCGCAGTAGTTTTCACACTGCCTGACTGGGGCGGTTTTCGCACCTATATGCCTGCCATCTTAAATTACAATCGGAGCAAACCGCAGCTTAAGAGGCTTCTAACGTGGCGATTCGAACGTATCAAGGTATGACCCCGCAGCTGGGTACCCAGGTGTTTGTCGACCCCACCGCCGTGGTGCTCGGCGATGTAACGCTGGGCGACAACAGCTCGGTATGGCCGCTCGCAGTTATTCGTGGCGACATGCAGCGCATCCGCATCGGCGCACGGACCAGCGTGCAAGACGGCTGCGTGCTGCACATCACCCATGCCGGGCCGTTCAACCCCGAGGGTTTTCCGTTACTGATCGGCGACGACGTGACCATCGGCCACCAAGCCCTGCTGCACGGCTGCACGGTCGGCAATCGAGTGCTGATCGGCATGGCCTGCATCGTCATGGATGGCGCGGTGATTGAGGACCAGGTAGTGCTCGGCGCCGGCAGCCTGGTACCGCCAGGCAAGCGCCTGCTCAGCGGCTACCTGTATGTGGGCCGGCCCGCGCAGCAAGTGCGCGCCCTAAGCGATAAAGAACAGGCCTATTTCAGCTACAGCGCCGCCAACTACGTAAAACTCAAAGATCTGCATCTGGCCGAGGCCTATCAGTAGTTAATCGTTCTTCTGGTAGACGATTTTCTTGCTGCCATAGGCGCAACTGCCGACCACCATGCCCGGGTCGGTGGCATCGGCGCTGGCGATTATCTCCAGGGTGTAGCTGCTGACCCCGGCGGCCTGGATTTTTATTTCGATCTCGCGCTTCAACTGCTCGCAGTCTTTGGGCGCGGCCAGCAGCGGGGTGCTGAATAGCATGAGGGCTAAAACGCTTAGGCGTAGGTGCATAAAAACTCCGTAAAAGTGATACATCCTGTTAGCCGTCAGTGTAACGCCCGCGCCAGCCAACTGCGTGCCAGACACCGCCAGATTACCGGTTGCGGAGCACTTATCGGAGGCGCGCAGCAGCGCACAGCAAATAGGTAAAACACGCCAAGATTAGTTGACTGGGCAAGCAGCAATATTCAACTACGCTGCACAACGGCGGTCTCGGCAACCGTCGGATACGCGCAGCGCCGCGCCGCTCCCCTCCACTATGGTCTGCGCGAAGGAAGCAAGATGTCAGGTATCGACTTGTGGGATGACGACATTTCAGCCGGCAGCGCCAGTTGCGAGGCGCCCCCTCTGGCCATCTGCCTGATCGCCGCCAGCGCGCAACAAACCTTTTGGCGCGATGGTTTGCAGCAGCATGGCATCCGTATTTGTCCGCCAGAAAGCAGCGAGTGCCAGTTGATTTTGGTCGATGAGCGCTGCCCCGATTACCCGCAGCAACTGGCACAGCTGCCCAGCGCCGAAGAGATGCGTCGGCCACCGGTGTTTTTCCTGGTCAATAACGGCGCCGAGCCGGACTGCATGCGGGCCTTTTCTGCCGGTGCCGACGACTATGTGCACCTGCCCATCAGCCCCGAAGCGCTGGCCGCTCGCCTCAAACGGGCCCAGGTGCAGTTGCACGACAGCGTCAATATCCGCCAGCAGCTCAGCGACTCGTCCAGCATCGTGTTCCAGTCGATGAGCATGAATGCCGAGCTGGGGCGCATCTTGCAATTTATGGAAGCCAGCTTCACCTGCCAGGAGTTCAGCGACCTGGCCAACTTGGCCCTGAAAATGCTCAATGAGCTGGGCCTTAACGCCAGCCTGGGAATCTTCCACAGCGGTGGCCTGGAATACTTTTGCGACGATGGGATCAAACGGCCTATCGAGCAGGAGGTGATCGAAAACTCCCGACATCTGGGGCGGATTTCCGATTTTGGCGCGCGGACCATACTGAATTACCCACACTTTGGCCTGCTGATACGCAATATGCCGCTCGACGATCCGTTGCGGTACGGCATTCTCAAGGATCACATCTGCTACCTCGGCAATGGCCTGGATGCCCGCTGCCAAGCCATGCTCACCGAACGTAACGCACACGACCGATCAATCCGCATTCAGGCCACGGCCAATGTGCTGCAACAGATGATTGCCGAGATGGAACAGGCCAAGCTGGAAGTCACCCGCACCAGCACCGCCGAGCTGCAAGGCATGCTCGACAACCTGCAGTTCGGCTTCTCTAAGCTGAGCCTGACCGGCACCGAGGAAGATATCCTGATCCATCTGCTGACCGAATCCAGCGACCGAATCCATGC
>JAURXE010000303.1 GCA_030654635.1 Pseudomonas sp. | reverse complement strand
CCATGGCCGAGATTCAGTTCGCCGCCGGCGCCAAGGCGGTATTGCCGCTGCACGCCGACGCCGACTACGTACAGACCCTGGCCAAGGCCCGCGAACTGATCGACAACCTGAGCTTGGAGATTTACCGCACCCGCCTCGGCTGCGCCCACGTCATGGGCGGCTGCGGCATGAGCGAAGATCCCAAGCTTGGGGTGACCGACAGCCTCGGCCGCCATCACCAGCGGAGCAACCTGTCGATTCACGACGGCTCGCTGTTCCCCACCAGCATCGGCGCCAACCCGCAGCTGTCGATCTACGGCCTGACCTCGCAGCTGGCCAGCCAGTTGGCCGAACGGCTGAAAAGCGCCTGATCGCCTGCGGGCAATGGTGGGCAACGCTTCGCGGTTGCCCACCCTACAAACAGCCAATCCGCCAACCGCCCGCTCAGGCCTTGTAACTCTGAGCGGCTCGCGGGCATCAGCTGAAGCAAATTTTGCACAGTCCACCCAACGGCTTGGCCGCGGGGTTTGGCTGCGCTACCATCGGCACCCCTACCGGCCTGTGCCAGGACGTCACGATGAATCGAGTGTTATATCCAGGTACCTTTGATCCCATCACCAAGGGTCACGGCGATCTCGTCGAACGCGCCGCGCGGCTGTTCGACACCGTCATCATTGCGGTCGCGGCCAGTCCGAAGAAAAACCCGCTGTTCCCCCTCGAGCAACGGGTTGCGCTGGCCCGCGAAGTGACCAAGCACCTGCCCAACGTCGAGGTGGTGGGTTTCTCCACCCTGCTGGCGCACTTTGCCCATGAGCAGAAGGCCAACGTGTTCTTGCGCGGCCTGCGGGCGGTTTCGGACTTTGAATACGAGTTTCAACTGGCCAATATGAACCGCCAGCTGGCCCCGGATGTGGAAAGTCTGTTTCTCACTCCGTCGGAAAAATACTCCTATATCTCCTCGACCCTGGTGCGCGAAATCGCCGCGCTGGACGGCGACATCAGCAAATTCGTCCATCCGGCGGTCGCCGAGGCCCTGGCCGAACGTTTCAAACGCTAAGCCGAACCTTCAGTGCGGCGGCCTGCAAAGCCGCCGCCGATGGCGCCCGCAGCGCTAATCCGGCACAATTGGACATCACGTTTTCTGCATGCCCAGGCCACGCGTCTGCGCAGGAGTTGCTCCATGTCCCTGATCATCACCGACGACTGCATTAACTGCGACGTCTGCGAGCCCGAGTGCCCGAACGCCGCGATTTCCCAGGGCGAAGAAATTTACGTCATCGACCCGAACCTCTGTACCGAATGCGTCGGCCATTACAACGAGCCGCAATGCCAGCAGGTCTGCCCGGTTGACTGCATCCCCCTCGATGAAAACCACGTCGAGAGCAAGGATGAACTGATGCACAAATACCTGATTCTCACCGGCAAGGCCTGATTGATCGTTCGCATGCTGCTCGCTCGGCCATACTGCGTTAATAGCAGGCTCCCCTAGCCTGCGCCCGCGACGCAGTCAAACGACCGATAAAATGCTCAGATCTCTACTCACGGCAGCACTGTTACTGCTTGGCAGCCTTAATCTGCAGGCCGCCGAGCGGCCGGCCCAAGCCGCCATCGCCAGCGCCCACCCGGCAGCCACTGTCGCCGGACTGGAAACTCTCGCCGCCGGCGGCAATGCCTTCGACGCCGCAGTGGCCGTCAGCGCCGCCCTGGCGGTGGTCGAGCCTTACGGCAGCGGCCTGGGCGGCGGTGGTTTCTTCTTGCTGCGGCAAAACGCCGGCCACGCCACGACTTATCGCTTTCTCGATGCCCGCGAGCGCGCCCCTCTGGCGGCAACCCCACAGATGTACCTGCGCGACGGCCAGCCGGTCACCGACCTCTCGCTAAATGGCGCACTGGCGGCGGCGATTCCCGGCTTGCCGGCGGCGCTGGTGACCCTGGCCGAGCACTATGGCCGCTTGCCGCTACGCGACTCGCTGACCCCAGCCATCCGCTTGGCCACGGATGGCGTGTCGATCGACTCGGTCTATCGCGAGCGCGCCGGCTGGCGTTTGGCAGCGCTGCGTGACGACCCGGAAAGCGCACGACTATTCCTCGCTAACGGGGAAATTCCCGAGCAGTACAGCCTGCTGCGCCAGCCAGAACTGGCCAACAGCCTGGAACTGCTGGCCCGCTATGGTCGCACCGGATTTTACGGCGGTTCGCTGGCCAACAGTCTGGTGGACGGCGTCCGTGCGGCCGGCGGGATTTGGAGCCTGCGCGACTTGGCCGAATACAAGGTCATCGAGCGCACGCCGCTACGCTTCAAGCTCAAGGATGGCCGCGAACTGATCAGCGCGCCGCCACCCTCAGCCGGCGGCGTAGCGCTGGCGCAAAGCCTCGGCATCTTGCAACAGCTGCCCTGGCGCAGTGCCTACAAGCTGCAGCGCAGCCACCTAGTGGTGGAAACCCTGCGCCGGGTTTACCGCGACCGCGGCCTGCTCGGCGACCCGGACTTTGTCCGTAATCCGCTGCCGCAGTTGTTGGCGCCCAGCTACTTACAAAGCCTGGCCCGCAGCATCGACCCACAGCGAGCCACCCCCAGCGCCAGCCTGCCTCCGGCTCCAGCTTGGAAGGAAGGTGACCACACCACCCACTTCAGCATCCTCGATAGCGATGGCAACGCCGTGGCCGCCACCCTGTCGATCAACCTGCCGTTTGGCGCTGCCTTCACGGTGCCCGGCACTGGCGTGGTGCTCAATAATGAAATGGACGATTTCGCCGCCGCCCTTAACAGCAGCAATGCCTACGGTTTAACCGGCAGCGCCGCCAACCAGATCGCCGCCGGCAAGCGCCCACTGTCAAGCATGAGCCCAAGTTTCATCGACAGCCCGCAGGCTTTCGCCGCTTTTGGCACCCCCGGCGGCAGCCGCATCCCGAGCATGGTGCTGCTGGCCATGCTCGGCTACCTCGACGGCCAGCCGCCCAGCGCCTGGGTCGCCGCGCCGCGCTACCACCATCAATACCTGCCGGATCATATCGAGTACGAGCCCAAGGCCTTCAGCCCGGCCGAACTCAGCCAATTGCAACAGCGCGGCCACAGCCTGAAAGCCGTCGAACGCGCCTATGGCAATCAGCAGGTGCTACTCTGGGACAAGCACAGCGGCGCCGTGGAAGCGGCCAGTGACCCGCGCGGCTTAGGCTTAGCCAGTCAACTACCGGTGGAATTTGAGTTGCTGCCGGCCGCCGCCCCAAGGCTTAAACTGCAAGCCAGCGGCACCGCGCACTAACCCGCGCCCACAGAAGTTTGCTTGGCCGGATGTGGTTGAGCGCAGCGATACCCATCATGACGCCACGCAGATCGTTCTACGCCCCATTGATGGCTGCTAATCAGCCGCACTCGGCAGACGCAACAACAGGCTATGGCCCAGCGCACCATTGGCCCAGTTGAAGCTGTTTTGCAGCACTACCACGGCGGTCTGGTGCTCGGTGTCCATGCCCAGATAACTGGAATAGCCGGCGACAAAGCCAACCTGATAAGTGATCTTCCGGCCGCCCAGGCTATCGACATTCCAAGCCACAGCCGCCGCCTCATCGGGGCGATCAACCCGCACTTGCAGAGTATCCAGCAGCGCCGCATTAAGTTTGCGGTCGGAACCCGGCTGAAAATGGGCCGCCGCGTAGCGGAGCAAGTCATCGGCGGTCGAATAAAGCCCAGCCGTGCCATGCAAGATATCGGTGAACTGCCAGTCCGGTACTGGCTGCCCGCGCAGCATGAACTTGGGCTGGTCGCCGGCATGGCCAAGGGCACGTTGCGCAAAACCAGCCAACTGCTGCGGCGCGTAGCTGCTGTTGTCCAGCCGCAAAGGCCCGAGCACCCGCGCCTGCAACAAGGCATCGATCTTCTGCCCGCTGCGCAGCTCCAGCACATGGCTCAGCAGGCCATAACCGATATTTGAATACTGCGGCGCAACCTGTTTGGGCACTTCGAAATCGGCCAGGTAATTAAGCAGGTAGGTGCGGTCGTAGTGGCGATAAAAACTGTTGCCGGTGAACAGATATTCCACGAAATAGCCGAGGGTTTGCGGGGTCATCGGCTGGCGCGGTAAGCCGGCGGTGTGAGTGGCCAACTGCAGCAGAGTGATTTTTTTAGCGTCGGCGCTGAGCGGCGTGTGCGCCGGCAGCAACTGCTCAAGGTTGTCATCCCAGCTCAAGGTACCGTCCTGCACCAGCAACGCAGCAACATCGGCCAGAAAGCCTTTGCTCAGCGAACCGACCGCAAACAAGGTACTGCCATCCGGCTGCTGGCCGCCCGGCTGGCCGGTAAGCCCATAGCCAAACACCTGCTTTTGCCCGTCGGCAGTCAGCACGCCAATCACCATGCCCGGCGTTTGCCCGGCGTCGATCAACGGCTGCGCCAGGGCGTCCACCGCAGCTTTAAGCTCACTACCGGCCGCCAGCGCCGGCAGTGTCGCCGTAGCATTCTGCTGGCTCGATAAAGTCCCGCAGGCCATCAGGGACGATAAAACCAGAGCACATCCGAGCTGTTTACTGAGCCAATCAACCCTCAGTGCAGCACTGCATAATCGCATCGCTATATCCGCCGTAGACGCTGCTGGCAGCGCCCACGGCCACAGTTAAACCGCCTCTACTTGAGGCTCGCCGCTTGGCCTTTAAGGGCTACGCCATCAACCAAAGCACGGCCATCTAGATTCACAGTTATTGCGCCATGATCTGCTTGTAGCGCGAGGTGTATTGCTCGTAACTCAGCTTTTCCTGCTGCAAGTTATGCACTTGCTCATCCTTAGAAAGCCCATTTGCCGAACTCACCGGGACAAGCGGCGATGGGGCTAACGCTTCGACCTTAACCTGGCTAAGCATTTGCTCAAGAACCGGTTCCATCTTGCTGCGAGTACCGCTCCACTTCATAAATGACATTCCACCTTTACCCCGCAAGTGGTAATGCGCACTGGCAACACTGCGGCGCTGCGGATCAAGCACGCTCAGCTCGGCAAACGACAGATAGGTTACAAAGTCCCATGAGCGCAGGGCCGTATAGGTAACGATGTACGGGCAGTCGGCCAGCGTTGGCGCACTTTGCAGCGTGGCTTGTATGCCGTGCTTGGCAAAGCTTTCCTGCATCACCGTGACAAAGTCATCCACTTGCACCTTGGGATTCTCCTCAATGCACAATTGTGGCGGCGCACTGAGCAGAGGCTCAACCTGAACGGAGGTACAACCCGCCAGCCATAACACGGCAGCAGCGATAATGATCAGACGCTTACTAGCAGTCATAAATTTCCTGATTTGAGGAGGTTTGCACATTGGTGGGAAACCGTTAGCAGAGGGCCGCAGGGTTTCCCCATATGACATCAATAGACGCGAGAAAACCCTTACTTGAGGCTTGCCGCTTGGCCTTTAAGGGCTACACCGCCAATAAAGGTGCCGGCGTGGCATTCATAGCTGGTGCTACTGCGGGACTCTTTGCGCTTGTAGAAGCTGACGATATCGACCACCGCATTGCCGCCGACGCGTTTGGCCGCGTCTTGCAGGGTGATCAGTGCCGATTGCAGCGCCCAGCTACAGGCCTCTTCGTCGGTTTTATTGAAGGCATTGGTCTTCTTGTTGGTGATTTGTTCACCCAGCGGCGTGACCTTACCTGGCACCGTTGCGCCGGCCAGGTAGAACTTTACGCTGCCATCCAGCTTGCCGGCCTGCGTGGCCTCTTGCACCACGGCGGCGAAGTCCAGATTCAGCTCTGTGTCACGCGCCTGACTCAGGGTCGGCAGCAGGCTGGCCATAATCAGTGCCAGCGCACTCAGGTTTTTTAGCGTCATAGTCGTCTCCTTGACGATGATGCAAGCGGCAGAGTGCCTGCCGCTTGTCGGGGTCCAGTTCAGTCAGTCGGCCGTTACCGGCAGCCAGCGGCGCAAGACCAACGAGGTGTTGACCCCGCCGAAGGCAAAGTTATTGCTCATCACGTACTGATGACGCATCGGCCGCATCTCGCCGCGCAGGTAGTCCAGCTCTGCGCAGGCCGGGTCGACGGCGTGCAGATTCAGGGTGTGGGCATACAGGTCGCGGTTGAGCATCTCGATGCTGAACCAGGCCTCCAGCGCGCCGCAGGCCCCCAGGGTATGACCGAGAAAACTCTTCTGCGAGCTGATCGGCATGTGCGGGCCAAACAGGCTGTGGGTGGCATGGCTCTCGGCGATGTCGCCCTGTTCAGTGGCGGTACCGTGGCCATTCACGTAACCGATGGCGCTGGGCGCAAGGCCGGCATCTTCCAGCGCCAATTCCATCGCCCGGCGCATGGTCAGCGACTCCGGACGGGTGCTGTGCTGGCCATCGGCATTGCTGCCAAAGCCGACGATCTCGGCATAGATAGTCGCCCCGCGGGCCAGCGCATGCTCTAACTCTTCGAGCACCAGCATGCCGGCGCCTTCGCCGATCACCAGACCATCGCGGCCTTGGTCGAAGGGTCGCGGCGAGGTCTGCGGGGCGTCATTCTTCAGGCTGGTGGCGTACAGCGCATCGAACACCATGGCCTCGGTCGGGCACAGCTCTTCGGCGCCGCCGGCCAGCATCAGCGGCAGGCGACCAAACTTGATCGCCTCATAGGCGTAGCCGATGCCTTGGCTGCCGCTGGTGCAGGCGCTGGAAGTGGGAATCAGCCGACCCTTGAGGCCAAAGAAGATGCTGATATTGGCCGCCGTGGTGTGCGGCATCATCCGCACATAGGAGTTGGCATTCAGGCCGTCGGCCACACCATTGAGCAGCATGCTGCCGAAGGCCTTGACCTCGTCGGTGCTACCGGTGGACGAGCCGCAGGCCACGCCCATGCGGCCATCCTGAATGCACGGATCATTCAGCAAGCCGGCGTTGCTCAACGCCTGCTCGGCCGCCGCCACCGCCAGCCGCGAGACCCGGCCCATGCTGCGCAACTGCTTGCGGGTCCAGTGGGCCGGCACCTTGAAGTCGTCGACCGGGCCGCCGAGGCGGGTGTTCAATTCGCTGAAGCGATCCCACTCCGGCATATAGCGGATGCCACTGCGGTTGGCGCGAATATTCGCCTCGATGCTGGCCCAGTCGCTGCCCAGCGAGGTAATCCCGGCCATGCCGGTGACCACCACACGTTTACAACCATTCATTTGCAACCACTCATCAACACAACCCACCATTCACTGCGATCACTTGGCGGGTGATATAGGCCGCCTCGTCCGACATTAAAAAATTCACTGCGCCGGCCACTTCTTCCGGAGTACCCATGCGCTGCGCCGGGATCATCTTCAGAATCTCCGCCAGCGGCACATGCTCATCGAGCATCTCGGTGTCAATCAGCCCCGGCGCCACACAGTTGACGGTGATCTTGCGCTTGCCCAGTTCGATGGCCAGCGCCTTGGCCGCGCCAATTACCCCGGCTTTGGAAGCGCTGTAATTAACTTGGCCACGGTTGCCGATCATCCCCGACACCGAGGTGATACAGACGATACGGCCCGGCGCGCGGCGACGAATCATCGGCATGGTCAAGGGCTGCAAGACATTGAAGAAACCGTCCAGATTGGTCCGTAGCACCAGATCCCAATCCTCTTCAGTGAGCGCCGGAAAGGCACCGTCGCGGGTCAAGCCGGCGTTGCAGACCACTCCGTAGTAGGCACCATGGGCCTCGACATCGGCTTCCAATTCGGTGCGACAAGCGCTGCGGTCGGCCACGTCAAATTGCAGAATCCGCGCCTG
>JAURXE010000302.1 GCA_030654635.1 Pseudomonas sp. | reverse complement strand
CCATGGCCGCCCAGCGCAATCCCGAGCTGATCCGCGCCATGGCCGCCGCCGGTCACGAGATCTGCAGCCACGGCTACCGCTGGATCGACTACCAGTACATGGATGAGGCCCAGGAGCGCGAGCACATGCTCGAAGCCATCCGCATCCTCACCGAGATCACCGGTGAACGGCCGCTGGGCTGGTACACCGGGCGCACCGGGCCAAATACTCGTCGGTTGGTGATGGAAGAAGGTGGCTTTTTATATGACTCCGACACCTACGACGACGACCTGCCCTACTGGGAAACCAACAACCCGACCGGCAACGCGCACCTGGTGATCCCCTACACCCTGGACACCAACGACATGCGTTTCACCCAGGTGCAGGGTTTTAACAGCGGCGATGACTTCTATACCTATCTGAAAGACGCCTTCGACGTGCTCTACTCTGAAGGCGTGGAAGGTGCGCCGAAGATGCTCTCGATCGGCCTGCATTGCCGACTGATCGGCCGCCCGGCACGTCTCGCCGCGCTGCAGCGCTTTATCGAATACGCGCAAAGCCATCAGCAAGTCTGGTTTAGCCGCCGCGTCGATATCGCCCGCCACTGGCAGGCCACTCACCCGTATCAACAGCAGCCTTTCAAACCGGAGAACGCGCAATGAGTCGCTTTCAGACCCTGACCCCGGCGCAGCTGCCCCGCGCCGAGTTTGTCGCCGCCTTTGCCGACATTTACGAGCACTCGCCCTGGGTCGCCGAACAGGCTTTTGACCTGGGCTTGGATGACAGCCTCAACACGGTCGACGGCCTGCACCAACGCATGGCCGACCTGCTGCTCAGCGCCGATAAAGTCACCCAGCTGGCGCTGATCAACGCTCACCCGGATTTAGCCGGCAAGGCCGCAGTCCAGGGCGAACTGACTGACGCCAGCACCTCGGAGCAATCCGGTGCCGGCATCCACCAATGCACGAGTGAGGAGTTTGCGCGCTTCACCGAGCTGAACGACGCCTACAAGGCCAAGTTCGCGTTTCCCTTCATCATGGCGGTTAAAGGCAGCAATCGGCACCAGATCCTGGCGGCCTTCGAGGAGCGGATTCACAACTCCGTCGAAGTCGAATTCAGCCGCGCCCTGGCCGAGATCAACAAAATCGCGCTGTTTCGACTGCAAACCCTGTAGCCGCGAAACAGCCGCCACCTCTCCAGCCCCTAATTAAGGCAGTCCAATAATGAAAGCGTACGCCGCACCCTTCGAGAAGTTCGTTAACCTGGCCGATGCCCGCCTCGGCACCAAAGCCATCTCGGTCACCGACGACTGGTTCGCCGACGTCAACCGCCTGTTCCAGCCGACCCCGGCCGTATGGAAAGAAGGCGTGTTCGATGACAACGGCAAATGGATGGATGGCTGGGAGTCGCGTCGCAAGCGCTTCGAAGGTTACGACAGCGCAGTGATTCGCCTCGGCGTACCGGGCTCGATCAAGGGCGTGGACATCGACACCAGTTTCTTCACTGGCAACTTCCCGCCATCGGCTTCGCTGGAAGCCTGCTTCGTGGTTGAAGGTGACCCTAACGATGCCACCGAGTGGAGCGAAGTGCTGGCCGCCGTTGAGCTGCAAGGCAACAGCCATCACTACCATGTAATCGACAACGCCCAGGCTTTCACCCACCTGCGTTTTA
>JAURXE010000299.1 GCA_030654635.1 Pseudomonas sp. | reverse complement strand
TGAAAGTGCAGGCCGCCATTCAGGGCGAGCAAGTGCGGGTCACCGGCAAGAAACGCGACGATCTGCAAGAGGCCATGGCTGCCTTGCGCGCCCGCGATTTCAGCATGCCGTTGCAGTTCAATAACTTTCGCGACTGATACTCAGCCAAAGTTATGACTGCATGCTGCAAAAGGCCGACCTAGCGTCGGCCTTTTTATTCCTGAAGGTTGTCGTTGCTGGAGGGCGCTATTTGTTTGCGCCACTGCAGGGCGACCAGTAACAGCGTCGGCACGCCGAGCAGGGCGGTGATCAAAAAGAACTCTGCGTAGCCCAGTTTTTCCACCATGACCCCCGAGTAACCCCCGATCAGCCTTGGCAGCAACAGCATCAGTGAGCTGAGCATGGCGTATTGGGTGGCGGAGAACTTCAGGTTGGTCAGGCTCGACAGGTAGGCCACAAAGGCTGCAGTGGCCAGGCCTGAGCTGAAGTTGTCACAGGAAATACTGACCATCAGCATGGGCAGGTGCGGGCCCATGTCGGCCAGCAGCACAAACAGCAAATTAGTCGCCGCCGAGGTCACCCCGCCGATAAACAGGATCGGCATGATGCCAAAACGCACGATCAGCACCCCGCCTAAACCTGCGCCGAACAGGGTCATAAACAGGCCAAAGATCTTGCTGACGCTGGCGATCTGCTCCTTGGTAAAGCCTTGGTCGATATAGAAAACGTTGGCCATTACGCCCATCACGGTATCGGACATGCGATAGGTGGCCACCAGCCCCAGCAACAGAAAAGCCTGCCAGCGGTAGCGCACAATAAAGTCGTTGACCGGTGTTAATACCGGCGCCAGACCACGGCGGCCCATGGTGGAAAGGCACAGCGCGGTGAGGACTGTGTACAGCAGGGCACGCATTAGTGCGCGGTCGTCGCGCACTAATTCGAACAGGCTGATTTCGCCGTTAACCAGACCGGCAAAGTCGCTGTGATAAAACTGGGTAAACATCGCTGGCACCGAGACTAGCAGCACTATCAGTACCAGTACCGAAACCAGTTGGTGGCTCAGGCCATAGCGTTCGGCCGACTGCTGGGTGCGCAGCGGCAGCGGAGGCTCGCGCATCCACAGCGTGGTGATCAGCCCCGGCAGCATCAGCATGGCAAACAGCATATAGGTGCTGGCCCAGGCGCCGTGTTGGTAGTTCAGGCTGGAGGCGCCAAACCAGTCGGCAAAATACAGCGCGCCTGCAGTGGCCAGTAGGGCCGCGACCCGGTAACCGGCCATGTAGCTGGCGGCCAGCGCCGCTTGATGGCTGTCGTCGGCGATCTCGAGGCGATAGGCGTCCACGGCGATGTCTTGGGTGGCGGAGGCAAAGGCCACCACCACGGCAATCGCAATCAGACCGTTGAGGTGTAGCTTGGGGTCGCAAAAGGCCATGGCCACCAAACCCAGCGCCACCAATGTTTGCGACAACACCAGCCAGGAGCGGCGTCGCCCCAGGCGACCCAGGATGGGCAGGCGCCATTGATCGAGCAGTGGCGACCAGACCCATTTAAACGCATAGGCCAGGCCGATCAGGCTGGCAAAACCGATGGTTTCCCGGGCGATACCGGCCTCGCGCAACCACACCGACAGTGTTGAGAACACCAGCATGTAAGGCAGGCCTGCGGCGAAACCGAGCAGTAACAGGGCTAGCGAGGCCGGTGTGGCGTAGGCGGCGAGGGCGGCGCGCCAGCTTTTATGCGGTATGGCGCGCGAGCTTTGGTCAGACATATAACGAGCCTGCGGTGTGCGGGCAGGCGTTAAGGGCTGCCGAGGGTTGCAAACGAGGCCCGCACTTTAACTGCTGCGCGCCTACGGGCGCCAGCCATGCCGGCGGATATCAACCCTATCGTTAGTCAGGTATATGCCTTCGTCGCGCAGCCGTTGCCGTTGTTCGTCGCCGCTCAAGGAACCTTGGGGCAGGCTCAGGTGTCCATTGGCAGTGATGACCCGATGCCACGGCAAGGTTGAGCCTTCCGGTAGCTGGCTGAGGGTGCGGCCGACCCAGCGCGCCGCGCGGCCTAGCCCGGCCATTGCCGCGAGCTGACCATAACTGACCACGTGCCCGCAGGGTACTTGCGCCAGACTCAGGTATAGAGCCTCCCGTCGAGCAGCGGCACTTGCGGGTGGCGAACTGCTACAGGCATGCTGCGGTCCCTTTTTATCGTCCCCATACCTTAGGTTGTTCATGTTTCTGCGTACCTTGCTTGTCTGTTTTTTACTTCTTAGTGCCCAGTTTGCACGCGCCGATGCGGTTTGGCTGAATAACGGTGATCGGCTTAGCGGTGAGATTATTCTGCTTGATGGCGGCAAGCTGGTGCTAAAAACCAAGTATGCCGGCCGGGTGCTGATTGACTGGGCGGATATTGACACCCTCAGTTCTGACCGCCCCCTGTTGGTTAAACGCTCAGGCTTTGAGGGGCAGCATAGCCAGCGCCTGCAAGCCGCCGAAGCGGGTCAGGTGCAGGTGCTCAATGGTCAGAGTCAAACCGTTGCCCTGGCCGACATCAAGCAATTGGTGCCGCCGCGCCCATTGGTTAAAGACTTTGTCTGGGAAGGCAATCTGGACGCCAAGCTGGAGCTGGAGCGCAATCAGGATGACACCGACGAGTTCAAACTCAAGGGCGATAGCCGTGTTAGCCATGGCGCCTGGCGGCATGTGCTCAAGGGCGAGCTTGAGCATGAGACGAAAAACACTCAGAAGGTCGAGCAAAACTGGCAGTTCGACTATGACCTCGATCGGTTTATTACCGAACAATGGTTTGTGCGCAGCAGCCTGCATGAGCAGCGTGATGAGTTTGAGTCGATTGACCGGGTGAGTTCTTATGGTATGGGCCCAGGCTACCGGTTTTGGGACGACGAACTGGGGCGTTTCGAACTGATCGGTCAGTATCAGCGCTACCAGTTGCACGCCGATGCCAGTGCCTCGAACCCTGGTAATACCCAGTTCGATGCCGGCAGCCTGGAGTGGGATTACAAACGCTTGCTGGCCGGTACCCGGGTCGAGCTGTACAGCACCGGTCAGGTGGCCTTGCCGCTGGTTGATCAGGTCGACTATGTGTTCGAGGGCGAGGCGGGCTTGCGTTACCGGGTCAATGAGTGGGCGCGGATTTCCCTGCTGTATGAGCTTAATCAAACCCGCGGGCTGGGGCAGACTT
>JAURXE010000293.1 GCA_030654635.1 Pseudomonas sp. | reverse complement strand
GCAGCGGCGCGGCCAGGGTGGTGAGGGGCAGGACGGCAGCACAGAACAACGTGGCCAGTTTCATTCCGGTTTCTCCAACAAAGAACGCAGCAAAAAAGGCGCGTCAGCAAGACGCGCCGAGGGCTTTAGTAGCCGCCTTTTTTGCCGATGCCGGCGAAGGTGAAGCTGTAGTTCAGCTCGCACGGGGCGAACCAGGGCGCCACGCCGGTTTCCTTGTCGGTATGCCGGCCGAAGTGCGCGCCATGGCCGCCGGGAGCGCTGACCCAGTAAGTCAGCTGGTATTTGCCCGGGCCCATCAGTTTGATGGTTGTCGCCGTAGTGCGGGCCGTCGTTGGCCACCATGGCGTGAAAATCTCCCTCAAGCACCTGCTCGCTGCCAACCTTTTGCAGGCGATAGCGCACACCCAGATAAGGCACGAAGCTGCCTTCCTGAAAACCTTGGGCGTTGCTTTCCAGGGCGCTGATGTCGGCCTCCATATGCACATCCGACTCGGCCGCCGGGCGCATCATGCCTGGCGGGTCCATGGCGATGGGCTGCAGGTACACGGCACCAACCTCCATGCCGGCGCAGATCTGCGGCTCGCCGATCGGGTATTCCTTGGCGTAACTGTGGGTGGTTATGAGCAGGGCGGTGAGGCTAAGCAGAAGACGGGGGCTCATGGTGAGCTTCCTCGGGCAGTGAAAGATGGCCAGAGGTTAGGCCTTCGGAATCTAATTAATAATGATTCGCGCCAATTATTGGCCAAGTTATTCGGCGGCTGAAGAGGTACCTTCCCAGAGGTATGGCGCTCGGCAGCAGGGTGGAGGAGGTTGGCAAGGACTGAAGCGGAGTCGAGCATGAGCAAGAAATTCCCCTTAAATCCCAAACATCCCGAGCGCATTTGCTGGGGCTGCGATCGCTATTGTCCGGTCACTTCCCTGGACTGCGGCAATGGCTCAGAACGCACCATGCACCCGGTCGAAACATTCGGCGAAGACTGGCATCTGTCCGGCGATTGGGGGCTGGCGCTGGAAACCGAACCCGAACCGGGCAAAGCGACGGGTAAAACGGACTGAAGTTGCGCTCGGTCAACATAGCCAATGGCATTGCCGCGCATCGGAGCGCTAAAAAAATTGCCGATGTAGTACCCAGTTATTACCCGCAGTGCCACTTGCCGTCGCACAATCAATCCATTGGATACATCCACGGGAGAGCGATGATGGCGGCGAAGAAGATTTTGATGTTGGTCGGCGATTACGTCGAAGACTACGAAGTGATGGTGCCGTTCCAGGCTTTGCTAATGGTTGGTCACAGCGTGCATGCGGTGTGTCCGGACAAGATTGCCGGGCAAACGGTGCGCACCGCCATCCACGATTTCGAAGGCGAGCAGACCTACAGCGAAAAGCCTGGGCATAACTTTGCCCTGAACTTCGACTTCGCCCTGGTCAAGGCCGAGGATTACGATGCGCTGCGGAGTCCCGGTGGTCGTGCCGCCGAGTACCTGCGCCTGAACGCCGATGTATTGAAGCTGGTGCAGGCCTTCGATAAGGCCGGTAAACCGATTGCGGCGGTCTGCCATGGTGCCCAGCTGTTGGCGGCGGCCGGCGTGCTTAAAGGCCGTGAGTGCAGTGCTTACCCGGCCTGTGGCCCGGAAGTGCAGTTGGCCGGTGGCCGCTATATGGAGATTGGCGTCGATCAAGCGCATGTTCAGGGTAATCTGGTGACGGCGCCGGCTTGGCCTGCGCACCCTAACTGGCTGGCGGCGTTTCTCGGTCTGCTGGGTACGCAGATCACGCTATAAACTTGAAGTCACACCTGGGGTCTGCGCGGCCCCAGCATCTAGAGAGGCGAGTAGCATGTGTGAGCTCTATGTCAAAGCCGATCCGATTCTTTACGAATCCCGTGCCCGTTCGCTGCGTATTCGTGGCGTGGTCACCACTCTGCGCTTGGAGAACCAGTTCTGGGACATCCTGCGCGAGATTGCCGAAGTCGATGGCATGACCACCAATCAGCTGATCACCAAGTTGTATGACGAGGTCATGGATTACCGCGGTGAAGTGGTGAATTTCGCCTCGTTCCTGCGTGTCAGCTGCACCCGCTACCTCAGCCAACGCCGTGGATCGGCGGAGTTAAGCCTGGTCCGTTCAATCAGTCAGTAACGGGTTTATCGTGCCGGCGTAGTGGCGACGCGCAACTCGGGATGACCCAGCGGGTGGCTCAGTGCATCAAAGAATCGTAGTTCCACGTTTTGCCCGACAAACAGGTTGGCGTAGTGCTGCTTCTGCTGCTGGATAAACTGCGGGTTGTGCGGATAGATCGAAATGGCCAGAGTCTTCAGCCCGGCCTGCTGCAATGCCCGGACTAAGTGCTGGTCTTGCGCCGCCAGGTTATGGCCAAAGATGCACAGCCTGTCCTTGGGCTGAGCCAACTGGCTGTAGCAGAACGACAGGTAGTCGGAACTGCGAATGGCTTTGAGCTTGTCCTCGGCACTGCCTTCGCTGACAAACAGCGGGATATCACCCAAGAGATTGATGGCAAAACTGGCCAGCAAGGTGCTTTCAGAAGAGGTCAGCATGCGCGCGCTGCCATCGAGGTTTTTTACCAGGTGCATGCCGCCGTGCAGGTACAGCAGGCGCGTGGTGTTGCCCTGGCGCTCGCTGTTGCCAAGCTCAAAAGTCGAGTCCGGGCCACGGAACAAATTTTCGAATGCGTTCGGGGGCTGCATGACGGCCCAGTAGTTGAGCAGGTCGTAATTGCTGGAATAGACGGTCTGGTACTGGCTGAGTGCAGTGTTGATGCGCGCTAGGCTGCTCGCCTGCATCTGGCTCCAGGGGATGTGCACCGAGCGTACGGCGTGGATCAGCGCTTCCTTGATGGCGAAGTAGCGAAGCCGCGGCGAAGACGAGTTGATGGTCAGCGCGGCATTGACCCGGATGCTGTTCTTCAATGCGCTGAGAACTTGCTCGAAGTTGCTGGTGTCCAACGCCCGGAACACGCTCAACTCGGTTTGGCTGAGAGGGCTATTTTTGGTGGTTTGGGCTTCGTCAAACAGCGAGAAGTAAGCGAACTTGCGCCATACCGCCAAGCTCGCACCGTTGCCGATCAGCAGCTCGGGAAAATCGATACTGCTGTTCAGCGTGGTCCAGTCTTCCAGTTCGCCAGTAAGTGCCGGGAGTTCCATCATTGCTATTTGTCGCCTTGGCCAGGGTTGCGCAGCGCGTGACTTTAACATGGGGCGTACGCACACCTGTGAAGGTGGCTAGTGCAAAATCTGCAGCTAAGGTTTCAATGGTTTTCCTTCAAGCTCGGCCGCGGGCAGGCCTGGCAACTAGATGAGGTGAGTGATGAGCAACGAATTGGTGATTGAAGATATTCAGGTGGGTGACGGTAAGGAAGTGGTCAAAGGTGCGCTGATTACCACCCACTACAATGGAACTCTCGAAGATGGCAGCACATTCGACTCGTCCTACGCGCGCGGTAAACCCTTTCAGTGTGTGATTGGCAGTGGCCGGGTGATCAAGGGCTGGGACATTGGCATGCTGGGTATGAAAGTGGGCGGCAAGCGCAAACTGTTCGTGCCCTCGCATCTGGGCTACGGCGAACGTGAGTTTGGTGCCCATATCAAACCGCATTCCAACCTGATCTTCGAGGTCGAACTACTGGAAGTGCTGACGCGGGATGAATGAGCCAGGGGCGGGTTCTGAGCAGAATTAGCCGATGTTGATGCAGTGCAGTCAGCCAAGAGTCGACCCTCAGGCATGTCTACGAAACTAGCGGCGATTCAAATCGTGAATTTTCTTGCTCC
>JAURXE010000291.1 GCA_030654635.1 Pseudomonas sp. | reverse complement strand
AGCGGTCAATTACCGCCCGCCCGCAGCGAGCGCACGGTGCAGGTTGAGGGTGCGCTTAAACACACCTGTTATTTGAATCGCACCTTTACCTTCGACAACTTTGTGGAAGGTAAGTCGAACCAACTGGCCCGCGCGGCGGCTTGGCAGGTCGCGGATAACCCCAAGCATGGCTACAACCCGCTGTTTCTTTATGGTGGGGTTGGCTTGGGTAAGACCCACTTGATGCACGCGGTGGGTAATCACCTATTAAAGAAGAACCCGAATGCCAAGGTGGTTTACCTGCATTCCGAGCGTTTCGTGGCGGACATGGTAAAGGCCCTGCAGCTGAATGCCATCAACGAGTTCAAGCGCTTCTATCGCTCGGTAGATGCGCTGCTGATCGATGACATTCAGTTCTTCGCCAAAAAAGAGCGTTCCCAAGAAGAGTTTTTCCACACCTTTAATGCGTTGCTTGAAGGTGGTCAGCAGGTGATTCTCACCAGCGACCGTTACCCGAAAGAAATTGATGGTCTGGAAGAGCGGCTCAATTCCCGTTTCGGCTGGGGCCTGACGGTCGCCGTCGAGCCGCCGGAGTTGGAAACCCGGGTAGCGATCTTGATGAAGAAGGCCGATCAGGCCAAGGTTGATCTGCCCCACGACGCGGCGTTCTTTATCGCCCAGCGGATTCGTTCCAACGTGCGCGAGCTGGAAGGCGCCCTTAAGCGGGTGATCGCTCATGCACACTTTATGGGCCGCGATATCACCATCGAGCTGATTCGCGAGTCGCTTAAAGACCTGCTGGCGTTGCAGGACAAGTTGGTGAGTATCGACAATATTCAGCGCACCGTGGCTGAGTACTACAAGATCAAAATTTCCGACTTGCTCTCCAAGCGCCGCTCGCGTTCGGTGGCCCGACCTCGTCAGGTGGCCATGGCCTTGTCGAAAGAGTTAACCAACCACAGCCTCCCAGAAATTGGTGATGCTTTTGGTGGACGAGACCACACCACTGTTTTGCATGGCTGTCGTAAGATTGCACAACTGCGCGAGTCTGACGCGGACATCTGTGAAGACTATAAAAACCTGCTGCGCACACTGACTACCTGATATCCAATTGCAGCCCCAATGAGGGGGAAGGGACTAGACCATGCATTTCACTATTCAACGCGAAGCTCTGTTGAAACCACTGCAACTGGTCGCCGGCGTTGTCGAGCGGCGTCAGACTTTGCCAGTACTTTCCAATGTGTTGCTGGTGGTGCAAGGCCAGCAGTTGTCCCTCACTGGTACCGACCTTGAAGTTGAACTGGTCGGCCGCGTGACCTTGGAAGAAGCAGCGGAGCCTGGTGAAATCACCGTCCCGGCGCGCAAGTTGATGGATATTTGTAAGAGCCTGCCAAGCGATGCGCTGATTGATATCCGCGTTGATGAGCAAAAGCTGATTGTCAAAGCAGGCCGCAGCCGCTTTACCTTGTCGACCCTGCCAGCCAATGATTTTCCGTCAGTTGAAGAAGGTCAGGGTTCACTGACCTTTGTTTTGTCGCAGCAAAAATTGCGTCGTCTCATTGAGCGCACCAGTTTCGCCATGGCCCAGCAGGATGTGCGGTATTACCTGAATGGCATGTTGCTGGAAGTCAGCGCCAATGTGTTGCGTGCGGTTGCCACCGACGGCCACCGTCTGGCCATGTGTGCGATGGAAGCTGGCATTGAACACGCCGACAAGCATCAGGTGATAGTGCCGCGCAAAGGCATTCTCGAACTGGCGCGGTTGCTCACCGAGCAAGATGGCACTGTCAGCATCGTCTTGGGTCAGCATCATATTCGTGCCACCACCGGCGAGTTCACCTTTACCTCGAAACTGGTGGACGGCAAGTTCCCTGACTACGAGCGCGTGCTTCCGCGCGGCGGCGACAAGCTGGTATTGGCCGATCTCCAAGGTTTGCGCGAAGCCTTCAGCCGCACCGCGATTTTGTCCAACGAGAAGTACCGTGGTATTCGTTTGCAGCTGGCTTCGGGTCTGCTGAAAATGCAGGCCAACAACCCCGAGCAAGAAGAAGCCGAAGAAGAAGTGGCGGTTGATTACAACGGAGGCAGTTTGGAAATTGGCTTCAACGTAAGCTACCTGCTCGACGTGTTGGGTGTGATGAGCACCGACCAAGTGCGGCTGATTTTGTCCGACTCCAACAGCAGCGCCCTGGTGCAAGAAGCAGGCAATGATGATTCTTCCTACGTTGTAATGCCGATGCGTCTGTAACCTCAGCGTTTAGTCCGATGTCTTTAACCCGCTTTACCGTCACCGCGGTGCGTAATCTGCACCCGGTGACCCTCTCCCCTTCCCCGCGCATCAATATTCTTCACGGCGACAATGGCAGCGGCAAAACCAGTTTGCTCGAAGCCATTCACCTGCTTGGCCTCGCCCGCTCCTTTCGCAGTACTCGCTTGCTGCCGGTTATTCAGTATGAGCAAGCCGAGTGCACGATTTTTGGTCAGGTGCAGTTGACCCAGGGTGGGCAACGAAATCTCGGTATTTCCCGTGATCGGCTGGGACAATTTCAAATTCGCATCGACGGGCAGAATGCTCGCAGTGCGGCCCAACTTGCCGAAACATTGCCACTGCAGTTGATCAACCCAGACAGCTTTCGATTACTCGAAGGGGTGCCTAAGGTTCGCCGACAGTTTTTGGATTGGGGAGTGTTCCACGTGGAACCACGTTTCCTGCCGGCCTGGCAGCGCCTGCAGAAGGCCCTGCGTCAGCGAAACTCATGGTTGCGCCGTGGTACACTGGACAGTGCTTCACAAGCCGCCTGGGACCGCGAGCTATGCCTTGCCAGCGATGAAATCGATGGCTACCGGCGCAGCTACATTCAGGCACTTAAACCCGAATTTGAACGGGTATTGAGGGAGCTGTTGGAGTTGCCTGAGCTTAGTCTCAGCTACTCACGCGGCTGGGACAAGGACAGTGCGTTGAGTGATGTACTCAGTGCATCACTGTTTCGCGATCAGCAACTCGGACATACCCAAGCAGGACCACAGCGAGCCGATTTACGTATTCGTATCGGAGTTCACAATGCAGTGGATATTTTGTCCCGTGGCCAACAGAAGTTGGTGGTCTGTGCCTTGAAGATTGCCCAAGGGCATTTGGTAAATCAGACCAAACGCGGACAGTGTATTTATCTGGTGGATGACTTGCCGTCCGAGCTTGATCAGCAACATCGTTTGGCGCTGTGCCGTTTATTGGAAGACCTAGACTGCCAGGTATTTATCACCTGTGTAGACCATGAATTATTGAGGGATGGCTGGCAGACGGATACGCCAGTTGCCATGTTCCACGTGGAACATGGCCGGATCACCCAGACCACGACTACCGGGAGCAATGCATGAGCGAGAACAACACGTACGACTCCAACAGTATCAAAGTGCTGAAAGGCCTAGATGCCGTACGCAAACGTCCTGGTATGTACATCGGCGACACCGACGATGGCAGTGGTCTGCACCATATGGTTTTTGAAGTGGTCGATAACTCCATCGACGAAGCTTTGGCCGGTCATTGCAATGACATCACCATCACCATCCACCCGGATGAGTCGATCACCGTACGTGACAACGGTCGCGGCATTCCAGTGGATGTGCACAAGGAAGAAGGCGTCTCAGCGGCCGAAGTGATCATGACCGTGCTGCACGCCGGCGGTAAGTTCGACGACAACTCCTACAAGGTATCCGGTGGTTTGCACGGCGTCGGTGTGTCGGTGGTTAACGCGTTATCCGAAGTGTTGCGTCTGACGATCCGTCGCAACGGCAAGGTACATGAGCAGTTCTACAAACACGGCGAGCCCCAGGCCCCGTTGGCTGTTGTGGGTGAGACTGATCAGCGCGGCACCGAGGTCCAT